>JAGNUJ010000057.1 GCA_017987055.1 Giesbergeria sp. | reverse complement strand
GTGCGCCATCGAGCCGGCCCAAGCACACGCCCAGCAGACCGGTGCCGCAGCCCAAGTCGAGCACGTTGATTTTTTTGTCGGGGTAGCGCGCAATCAGCTGCTTGGCGACTTGCTGGGGCAGTTGGTATTGCAATGCGTGCAACATGCGCTGGTCGTACTGGGCCGCTGCTGCGTCAAACAGCTCTTGGATTAGTTTGGCGGGCTGTTGCAGTGGCTGAGCGCCATGGGCGAGGACGTTGTAGTAGGCATAGATTGAATCACCTGGCACCAACTCCAGCAGTGCCATCGTGTCTTTGCGCGCCCGTGCTGGCTGGCCTTGTGCCATCAGCGCCAGTGTGCGTCCCAGCAATGCCGCAGTGTCTTTGGGATTTTCATCAATCAGTGCATTCCATAGCTCTAGTGCGGGGGCATATTCACCCAAGTCGCCTAAGTTGCGTGCCAGCAAACGGCGCATCCCTGCATCGTTAGGAAGCAGCTCTAGTGCGCGACGCAGGTAGCGCACGGTCACTTCTAGCTGTCTGGCGCGCTGTGCCACAGCAATCACGCTGCCCAGCACTTGCAGATTGCTGGGGTTTGAGGTTGCTATTTTTTCAGCAATTTCCAAGGCTTCTTGAAACTGGTTCTGCCGCGCCAGCAGCAGTGCCAACTCCAGCTGACCCAGTCCCCATTCAGGTGCCAAAGATACGCAGCGGCGCAAGTATTCAACAGCGTTGGGGGGGTTGCCGGCTTTTTCTGCCGCCAATCCCGCCAGCATAAAAACGCGTGGGTCGTTAGGGTGTTGCTGCAGGGCTTGATTCAGGGTTGCCATCGCACCCTGCAAGTCACCTTGGGTGATTTGTGCGCGGGCAGTGTCAATGCGTTGACGTTGGAGAGCTTCAATAGCAGGAGTCGCACTCATGTAAAAAATCTGGTGAAAATAAAAATATGGTTTTAATTTAAAGGCGCTGCAGCATCCATGCCCAGCTCATCACACAGCCGCTGCACGGTGGCTTGCAGCGTGGCCACTTGCGCCTCCAAGGCCTCGACGCGCGCTTGCAGGCCCGGCGGCGCGGCGTTCTGCGCGCCCGAAGCGGCAGTCGATACATCGACCGGCCCGCACAGCAAATGCACCCAGCGCTGCTCGCGCGCACCGGGAGCGCGCGGCAGTTGCAGTACCAGCGCGCCGCCTTTTTCTTCGCTGCGCTCTTGCAGCTCATCCAAAAAGCCTTCGACCGAGGAAATATCGGCAAAGCGGTACCAGCGCTCGGCGTTGATGCGCAACTCGCCGGCGGTTTGTGGGCCGCGCAGCATCAGCAGGCCCAGCAACACGGCGGACTGCTCGGGCACGCCGACGCCGCGCTGAAAGTTGTGCTCCCAGCGCGCGCTGCGCCCACCGGTGTTTTCGTGCACCAGCGACAGGCGCTTGAGTTCATCCAGCGCCTCTTGCGCCTCGGCGTCAGAGACGCTCATCACCGGATCGCGCGTGGTTTTTTGGTTGCAGCCGATGACCAACGAATTCAGCGTCAGCGGGTAGCTGTCGGGCACGGTGCGGGCTTTTTCCATCAGCGTGCCCAGCACACGGGCTTCGATGGCAGTCAAGGGGCGGTCGGCAAGATTAAAAGACATGGCGGGGATAATTCGGGCTTGATTGGCGAAGGTTTTGAATGAAAAACATTGTGATTTTGATATCTGGCGGTGGCTCCAACATGGCCGCCATCGTACGTGCAGCTGAGCAGCAGCACTGGCAGCAGCACTACGGGGCACGCGTGGTGGCGGTGGTCAGCAACAAACCCAGCGCCAAAGGCCTCGACTTTGCCCGCGCCCAAGGCATTGCCACCGAGGTGCTCGAGCACCAGCCCTTTCCCAGCCGCGAGGCGTTTGATGCCGAGCTGGTGCGCGTCATTGACCGCCATGCGCCGACGCTGGTGGTGCTGGCCGGTTTTATGCGCATCCTGACGCCGGGTTTTGTCAACCATTACGCCGGGCGGCTGGTCAATATCCACCCGTCGCTGCTACCGGCATTTCCGGGGCTGCACACGCACCAGCGGGCGATTGATGCCGGCTGCAAGTTTGCCGGTGCCAGCGTGCATTTGGTGACGGCGGACTTAGACGCCGGCCCGATCATCGACCAAGCCATCGTGCCGATATTGCCCGGCGACGATGCTGACGCACTGGCCGCCCGCGTATTAACACAGGAGCATTTACTGTATCCGCGTGCCATTGCGCAGTGGTTGTCTGCGGCGGCGTGAGCCACAGTGGGACAATCGCCCGCTATGCATCCCAACGTTTTAATCAATGCCTGCGCTGAACTCGTCAGGCTCACCCTTACTTTTGAACACCCGGCCGACATGGTGGTCTCAAAGTTTTTTCGTGATAACCGTGGCTTAGGGCAGCGCGAGCGCGCCGCGCTGGCCGAGACCGTCTACACGGTGCTGCGCAAAAAGCTGCTGTTCGAGCACATGGCGCCGTCTGGCTCTGGCCCCAAAGAGCGGCGCTTGGCCATCTTGGGTTTTGCCCATTGGCAAGACGAAGAAGCGCGCCGCAAAAACCCCAAAGCGCTGCACGGCGAGCGCGATTTTTTGAAGGCTGGCCTGAGCGACCGCGAACTGCAATGGCTCGATATGTGCGACGCCGTGGTGCAAGACGACTTGCTGGAGCGCCACCGCCACAACCTGCCCGAGTGGCTGGTGCAGCCGCTCAAAGAGCAGCTGGGCGACGGCTTTTGGCCGCTGGTGCAGGCGCTGTCGGGCAGCGCGCCACTGGATTTGCGCGTCAACGTCTTGAAGGAAAAACGCGCTGAAGTGCAGAAGGAGCTTGCGCAAGCAGCTATCAAATCTGAAGTGACGCCGTATTCGCCGTGGGGCTTGCGCGTCGAAGGCAAACCGGCGCTGGCCAAGTTGCCGGCCTTTGTGCGCGGCGCGATTGAAGTGCAAGACGAAGGCTCGCAACTGCTGGCGCTGCTGCTGGACGCCAAGCGCGGTGAGATGGTGGTGGACTTTTGCGCCGGCGCGGGCGGCAAGACGCTGGCGATTGGTGCCACCATGCGCAGCACCGGACGGCTGTATGCGTTTGATGTGTCCGGCCACCGGCTCGATGCGCTGGGGCCGCGCCTCAAGCGCAGCGGCTTGTCCAACGTCCACCCGGCCGCGATTGCCCACGAGCGCGACGAGCGCGTCAAGCGCCTCTCGGGCAAGATTGACCGGGTGCTGGTCGATGCGCCCTGCACCGGTCTGGGCACGCTGCGGCGCAACCCCGATTTGAAATGGCGCCAGTCGCCCAAAGCGGTCGAAGAAATGGTTGCCAAGCAAACCGCGATTTTGGCCAGCGCCGCGCGCTTGGTAAAGCCCGGTGGCCGTTTGGCCTATGCCACTTGCAGCGTGCTGCCGCAAGAAAACGAAGAAATCGCCGAAGCCTTTAGCTTGGCGCACCCCGACTTTGAGCCGCTGGACGCCGGCGAAGTGCTGGCGCAGCTGAAGGTCGAAAACGCCGCCAGCCTGTGCAGCGGCGGCGAAACTGGCGCGCGCTACCTGCGCCTGTGGCCGCATATCCACCACACCGACGGCTTCTTTGCCGCCCTCTGGGTGAAGAAAGCTAATTAAAACGATAGCTGGTAGCGCACGTATCCACTCGCTTTCAGATGGAAAACATATCGAAAGCCTTTAAATACATGCGCTAGCAGCTATGATTTTTAAATCACGCTGACAGCGTACAGACATAAAAAAACCGCCTAGCAAGTGATTGCCAGGCGGTTTTTTGTCGTGAGACAAAGAGCGAGAAGTGCGTGATTAACGCAGCTTCATTTCCTTGTACTCGACGTGCTTGCGAGCTTTTGGATCAAATTTCATGATCAGCATTTTCTCGGGCATCGTCTTTTTGTTTTTGGTGGTGGTGTAGAAATGACCCGTACCTGCAGTCGATTCCAGCTTGATTTTGTCGCGTCCGCCTTTGGTTGCCATGGTGGTTCTCCTTAAGCCTGGCCACGTGCGCGCAGGTCTGCGAGCACAGAATCAATACCGTTTTTGTCGATCAGACGCAAACCGGCGTTCGAGATGCGCAGGCGCACCCAACGGTTTTCCGTTTCGACCCAGAAGCGGCGGTACTGCAGGTTAGGCAGAAAACGACGCTTGGTCTTGTTGTTGGCGTGGGAAACGTTGTTTCCCACCATGGGCTTTTTGCCCGTGATATCACATACGCGTGCCATGAGCACTCCGATATATTTTTAACGGCCTGCGCTGCTGAAAATGCTGAATCTTTAGAGCACAGACCTCACCTCGCCATATAGAGGGTGGCGGTAACCCTTGCTGGTTTTCTCGCCGGCGACTGGCTTTTAACGGCCAGTTTGAGCAAAGCCGGCGATTATAGCGCGCGTTTATTTCTCCAAAAAGCGCTGCGCATCCAGTGCCGCCATGCAGCCGGTGCCGGCGCTGGTGATGGCTTGGCGGTAGATGTGGTCTTGCACGTCGCCGGCGGCAAAGATGCCGGGCACACTGGTTTGCGTGGCAAAGCCTTTGAGGCCGCCTTGGGTGACGATATAGCCGTTTTCCATCTCCAACTGGCCGGCAAAAATGCCGGTGTTGGGCGCGTGGCCGATGGCGATAAAGCAGCCGTGCAGCACCAAATCTTGCGTCTGGCCGGTTTGCGTGTGTTTGATGCGCACGCCGGTGACGCCGCTGGCATCGCCCAGCACTTCGTCCAGCGTGTGAAAGGTTTTCAGGATGATCTTGCCGCTGGCGACGCGCTCCATCAGCTTGTCCACCAAGATTGGCTCGGCGCGGAACGTGTCGCGCCGGTGGATCAGCGTGACGGTGCGGGCAATGCCCGACAGGTACAGCGCTTCTTCGACGGCGGTGTTGCCGCCGCCGACGACGCAGACATCTTGGTCGCGGTAGAAAAAACCGTCGCAGGTGGCGCAGCCTGAGACGCCTTTGCCCATAAACGCGGTCTCTGACGGCAAGCCCAAATACATTGCCGATGCGCCCGTGGCAATGATCAGCGCGTCGCAGGTGTAAGTGGCGCTGTCGCCGGTCAACGTGAACGGGCGCTTGGAGAAGTCCACGGTGTGGATGTGGTCAAAGACGATTTGCGCTTCAAAGCGCTCGGCGTGCTGCAAAAAGCGCTGCATCAACTCGGGGCCTTGCACGCCGTTGACGTCGGCGGGCCAGTTGTCGACGTCGGTGGTGGTGGTGAGCTGGCCGCCTTGGGCCATGCCGGTGATGAGCATGGGCTTTAAGTTGGCGCGCGCGGCGTAGATGGCGGCGGTGTAGCCAGCCGGACCTGAGCCGAGGATGAGAACTTTGGCGTGTAGTGTGGTTTGTGCTGTAGTCATAACGGTAGATGTGCTGAGAACCAATAAACGCTAAAGCTTAAGTTATTAACCCAGTGATGGTGCTTGAGCGTGGGCGACTTACCCCTGAAAAGCTGCGGGCATCGGGTAAGCTTCGCCGGCACATTTATGACCTATACCTTCAATACTTTGAACGTTTCTGCCGACGCCGAAGCTGCGCCGCGCTCTGGCATCGCCCGCTTTGGTCACGAGGTGGCGCTGGTGCTGGGCTTGCTGGCGCTGATCTATTGGTCGCTCGCGCTGATTAGCTACGTCCCGCTCGATCCAGCGTGGTCCACTTCTGGTGCTAGCTCTGTCACTGAAGTGGCTAACTGGGGCGGTAGTCTGGGCGCTTGGTTAGCCGATAGCAGCTATTTTGTGTTTGGTTTTTCGGCGTGGTGGTGCGTAGCGGCGGGATTGGGGGCGTGGCTGGGCTCGCTGGCGCGCTGGATGCGTTCGAGCCGTCCAAGCGTGCCCGAGACGCTGCTGGCAGTGTGGCGCCGGCGCTTGTTTTTTTGGTGTGGACTGGCGCTGATGCTCAGTGCCAGCACTGCGCTGGAGTGGTCACGCATGTACCGCTTTGAGGGCCGCCTGCCCGACCACGCTGGCGGCATGTTGGGCTATGAGCTTGGCCCGCTGGCCATGCACTGGCTGGGCTTTACGGGCTCGGGGTTGCTCAGCTTTGCTTTGCTGGTGTTGGGCGCGGCGCTGGTGTTTCGCTTTTCTTGGAGCCGCGTAGCTGAGGCCTTGGGGCGCAGCATTGATGCTCTGGTGCAGCTGTTTTTGTACCGGCGCGAGGCGGCGCAAGACTCTGCCTTGGGCAAGCGCGCTGCCTTGCAGCGCGAAGGCGCTGTGCAAGAAGAGCGCAGCGAGAGTGAGGCGCTGCACCCGCAGCCGCTGCGCATTATCGAGCCGGTGCTGGTTGATACGCCGCTGGTGCCGCAAGATGCGCTGTCGTCTGTCGCAGTGGCCTCAGCTAGCGCGCCGCTGACGGTACATAAAAAAGACAGTGCCAGCCTTGCCAAGCAGCGTTTGGCAGCAGGTTTCAATCCGCGCTTAGAAAACGTGCTGCCCCCGCTGGCGCTGCTCGATAGCCCAGCGCCGGCGCTCGACAGCGTGGCTGCTGAAACGCTGGAAATGACCAGCCGGATGATTGAGAAAAAGCTCAAGGACTTTGGCGTGGAGGTGCGGGTGGTGGCGGCCATGCCCGGCCCAGTGATTACGCGCTATGACGTCGAGCCAGCGGCTGGGGCGAAGGCCTCGCAAATCGTCGGTTTGGCTAAAGATTTAGCGCGGGCGCTGAGCTTGGCGTCGATTCGCGTTATTGAGCCGCTGGACGGCAAAAAAACCATGGCGCTGGAATTGCCCAACGCCAAACGCCAAGCTATCAGGCTGAGCGAAGTGCTGGGTTCGCAGGCCTACCGAGGTAGCGACAGTTTGCTGACCTTGGGCTTGGGCAAAGACATTGTCGGCAATCCGGTGGTGGTCGATTTGGCCAAGATGCCACATCTGCTGGTGGCCGGTACCACCGGCTCGGGCAAATCGGTGGGCATCAACGCCATGCTGCTGTCGCTGCTCTACAAGGCCGAGGCTAAGGATGTGCGCCTGTTGATGATTGACCCCAAGATGCTGGAGCTGGCCGTCTATGACGGTATTGCGCACCTGCTTGCGCCGGTGGTCAGGGACATGAAGCAGGCCACGCACAGCCTCAATTGGTGCGTTGCCGAGATGGAGCGGCGCTACCACTTGATGGCCGAACTGGGCGTGCGCAATATGGCTGGCTACAACGCCAAGATTGATGCGCTAGCGGCCAGCGCAGCGCAGGAGCTACCCAAGAGCGAGGAGGGCGCTCCTGCACCGACAGTGCGCTTAGAGCGCTTGCCCTACATCGTGGTGGTGGTCGATGAGCTGGCCGATTTGATGCTGTCATCGGGCAAGCGGATGGAGGAGCTGATTGCCCGTCTGGCGCAAAAAGCGCGCGCGGCCGGCATCCACTTTATTTTGGCGACGCAGCGCCCGCATCCCGAAGTGATTACGGGGCTGATTAAGGCCAACATTCCAACGCGCATTGCCTATCAGGTCTCGGCGCGCATGGACAGCCGCACCATCCTTGATCAAATGGGGGCCGAAGCGCTGCTGGGCCAAGGCGACATGCTGTATCTGGCCAGCGGCGCTGAGCTGCCCCAGCGCGTACACGGTGCGCTTGTCTCGGACGAAGAAGTCGCCCGCGTGGTGGCGTACCTGAAAAGTCAAGGCAAGCCGCAATACATTCCCGGCATCCTTGATGGCAGTGCCATTGCGGCTAGTCAGAGCGCGGCAGCCGACGGTGGTGTCGATCCGATGTACCGCCAAGCGGTCGAGTTGGTGCTGGCCGATGGCAACAGCGCCAACGCCCACTTGCAGCGCCAACTGCGCATTGGCTACACCCAAGCCGAGCAGTTGCTCCAAGAGATGGAAAAAGACGGCATCCTCAGCCCACCCGATGCGAGCGGGTTGCGCCAGTTGCAATCGCCCGAGCACTACAACCCCTCGCGCAGCCAGCGAGTGAGCGATTTATGAACACGAACATGAAAACATTGCGCACAAAACTCAAGTTATTTGCTATATTTTTAATAGCTTCTAGCGCACATCTGGTAAGCGCTGGCGGCCTAGAAAGCTTAGAGGTTTTCATGGCGCAGGCGCAGGCCGGTCAGGCCGACTTCACGCAGGTGGTGACCTCGCCCGCCAAAGACGGCAAGGCCGGGCGCAGCAAAACCTCCAGCGGCACCTTTGCCTTTCAGCGCCCCGGACGTTTCAAATTTGTCTACCAAAAACCGTTTGAGCAAACCATCGTTGCCGACGGCCAAACGCTGTGGCTGTACGACGTCGATTTGAACCAAGTCACCCAGCGCGCCCAAGCGCAGGCGCTGGGCAGCACGCCAGCGGCGCTGCTGACGTCGGCTGCCGACCTGAAAGCCCTGCGCGCCGAGTTCACGCTTGAATCGGCGCCCGCCGAGGACGGCTTGGAGTGGGTGCTGGCGCTGCCCAAAAGCAAAGACGGCGCGCTGCAACGCGTGCGCGTCGGCTTTAGCGGCGAGCAGCTGGCGGCGCTGGACATTTTGGACAGCTTTGGCCAGCGCTCGCTGATCCGCTTTACCCAGCTGCAGGCGGTCAAAACGCTGCCGGCAGACACCTTTCGCTTTCAGCCGCCGGCTGGCGCTGACGTGCTCAAGCCCTGAGCACTGGCGTGCTGTATGGCCCTGACCGCCCACCAGCCCTTGGCCGAGCGCCTGCGCCCGCGCACGCTGGCGCAGGTGGTCGGTCAGCAGCAGGTGCTCGGGCCGGGCACGCCGCTGCGGCTGGCCTTTGAGTCGGGGCGGCCGCACAGCTGCATCTTGTGGGGGCCGCCGGGCGTGGGCAAAACCACCATCGCCCGCCTGATGGCCGAGGCGTTTGACGCGCAATTCATTGCCATCAGCGCCGTGCTCGGCGGTGTCAAAGACATCCGCGAAGCCGTCGAGCGTGCCGAAGCTGCGCGCGCTGGTTTGCTGGCGCAGGGCACCATCGTCTTCGTCGATGAAGTTCACCGCTTCAACAAAAACCAGCAAGACGCGTTTTTGCCGCATGTCGAAAGCGGGCTGTTCACCTTCATTGGCGCCACCACTGAGAACCCGTCGTTTGAAGTCAACTCCGCCCTGCTCTCGCGCGCGGCGGTGTATGTGCTCGAGCCGTTATCGACAGCAGATTTAAAGCAAATAGTGGCTCTAGCCCAATCAATACGGGCGGTAGCAGCTATCGAAAGCGAAGCAGTGGAGCGTTTGGTGGCCTATGCCGATGGCGATGCCCGGCGGCTCTTGAACACGCTGGAAACCTTGGCGATGGCCGCCCAGCAGCAGCAGTGGCCAGAGCTGACCGACGCGCGCGTGCTGCAGGTGCTGGGCCAGCAACTGCGCCGCTACGACAAGGGCGGCGAGCAGTTTTACGACACCATCAGCGCGCTGCACAAGTCGGTGCGCGGCTCGGACCCGGATGCAGCGCTGTATTGGCTGGTGCGCATGTTGGATGGCGGCGCTGACCCGCGCTATGTGGCGCGCCGCTTGCTGCGCATCGCCAGCGAAGACATCGGCTTGGCCGACCCGCGTGCGCTGCGCATGGCGCTGGACGCTGCCGAGGTCTACGAGCGCCTGGGCAGCCCCGAGGGCGAGCTGGCGCTGGCCGAATGCGTGCTGTATTTGGCCGTGGCGCCCAAGTCCAACGCCGCCTACAAGGCCTACAACGCGGCGCGCGCGCTGG
>JAGNUJ010000175.1 GCA_017987055.1 Giesbergeria sp. | reverse complement strand
GCACCAAAATCATAAAAAGCCGTTGCAATTGATTGCAACGGCTTTTTGCGTTGTGGGACTGAAATAAGCAATCCAACTAATGGCATGGACTGGGCAGTTGCCTGCACCAGCCCACCCACTCGATCAGCTTACTTGCGCAGCAAGCCCTTCAAGGCGTTTTGCAGACGGCGCGCGCTGGCCGCATCATTGGCACTGGCCAACACCGTGGCAGCGTCTTGCCCCCAAGTTTGCGCCGGTGCCGGGTCGTTGCGGCGCGTCAGCAGCTGCAACTGCAACATGCGGCGCGCCGATAAATGCTCGGCCGGCGTAGGCGTCTCTGACGCCATCTCCAAGCGCAGCAAAGCCTGTGCGGCATCGCCGGCTGCAGGCTTGGCCAGCGCTTGTGTCCAAGCGGTACGCACCGAAGCAGCCAGACCGCCCAGCTCTTGCGAAGTTGGCAGCAATGTGGGATCGCGTTTCTCCCAAGCGGTCATCAATTGCGTCAGCGCTTCGCCGTGGGCTTGAGCGGCAAGCTTCTTCAAGGTGTGCTGTGCGTTCTCAAGGGCTTCGCGCTGGGCGCGGAAAGCCGCATCACCCAAACGCGGGCCACGGTCTTCATACGTTGGGCGATCACCAAAACGACCGCCGCCACCGCCGCGTGTGTCATCACGCGCACCACCGCGCGGCGCACCGGGGCGAGCGGCATCGCGGCCTTGGCCGGGGCGCTCGTCGCGGCCGCCGGGACGACCACCGCGACCCACAGGCGCAGGCGCATCTTTCTTCATGCCGGGGCGGTCATCGCCGCGCACCGCCACGACAGGGCGTGCAGCCGGCTTGGGCGGGACGACAGGCGCAGCTGCTGCGGGAGCGGCTTCGCTCTCGCCGGCCTCAGTCGCTTCGGTCGCCTCAGCGGCATCGGCTGCTGGTGCTGCGTCAACAGAGGCTTGTGCTTCTGTTTCAATAGCTGCTACCGCTTGCTCCTGTTGGGCTACAGGCTGATTTGACTGTTTATTTTCTGCCGCACTGGCTTCTTCACGGGCTTGTGCTTGGCCGCGCAAAGCAGCGTCCAGCGCAGCCATAGCGGCGCGGATTTTCTGCGCATCGCCGCTGGCGTTAGCGGCGTCCAGCGCTTTGGCGGCGTCGATGACGGCGCGGTCGTGGGCGCTGGTTTCGGCAGCGCCGCGCTCACGGTCAGCGGTTTTGCGGTTGAAGGCTTCGTCAATCGGCTTGCGAAACGCGTCCCACAGCTTTTGCTCGAACTTGCGCTCCAGTGGCACACCTTGCGCCTCGGCCTGCCAGCGCTGTTGCAGGGCTTTGACCGCGTCAATGCGCAACACAGGCGCGGCGCCCAGCACGGTGGCCTCTTCAATCATGGCGTGGCGACGCGCCAAGCTGTCTTTTTGTGCCGCCTCAAATGGCGCGGCGGCTTGAGAAATCGCTTGCTTCCACAGTGGCTGCAGCTCAGCAAAGATTTTTTCGCCGACATGGCCACTGGCGCGCCAGCGGTCGCCAAACTGGTACAGCGCGCGCTGGATGGCTTTCCAGTCACCGGCCGCGCCGTGCTCTTGACCCCAGGCCTTGACTTCTTCAATCAGCGCCAAGCGCTCGGCTTTGTGCTGGGTGGCTTCGGTACGGATTTTGTCCAGCCACGCTTCGACCACTTTGTGTGCGGCGTTGCAGGCTTCGTCAAATTTCTTCCACAGACCGTGGTTGGGCGCGCCGCCTTGGTCGGCTTGCTTCCACTGCTCGCGCAGGTGGCGCAGGGTTTCTTGCATCTTGCGCCCGCCCAGCGCTTGGCCGTCGGGGCGCTGCAGCAGCGCTTCGGCCTTGGCCAGCAGCTCTTCGCGCACTTGGTCGGCGCTCCAGCGCTGCCAGCCTTCCAGCTCGCCGGCGGCCACCAGAGCGGCGCTGACTTTTTGCTCCAGCTCGCCATCAATGTGCTTGCCGTGGGTTTTCAGCGTGGCGCGCAAGGCTGCCGCTGCGCCGGCGCTGGCTTTGCCGTGGCCTTCAGCGGTTTCTTGCTCCAGCTTGGCCAGCGCTTGGCCAACGACTTGTACGGCTTTGGCGACAGCCTCGGGCGGCGCTTTGGGCTTGGGCTGGCGCGCTGGGCGCTCAGCAGCAGCAGCAGCTTCGGCAGCAGGCACACCACCGCGCGCTACACGCAATTCATCCGCCCAAACAGGCACGGGTGGCAGTGGCAGGCTGGCATCTTCGGCCGCAGCTGCGGCTTGTGCCACGGCGGGCTGAAAAGCGTCCCACACCACCAACAATTGGCTGCGCGAGGCATCCAGCAGCGGCGGAAAGCGCGCTTCAACACTCGCCCAGCTGGCATCACCGGCCAGCTCTTGCGCTTGGTCTTGCCAGTGCTGCACGTCTACGCGCAGCACTTCCAGCGCCGCTTGCGCATCGCGCCACGATTTGGTGGACAGCACTTCAATGCGCTGGGCCAGCAGCACAGCGGCTTCGCGCTGCACTTGCACGCGGTGCTGCAGGTCTTCAATCACTTTGATGCGGTCGGCCAGCTGCACTTTCAGCAGCGACAGTGGCTCGCGCGACAGCGGCGCGCCGGCTTTGGCGGCGTCGCGCTGCCACGCCAAGGCATCGGCAATGTTGAGTTTGGCGGCCTCCAGCAGTGCGCTGGCTTTGTCGGCCCATTCAGCGGCAATGGCTTCTTGGTTTTTGGCGCGGCGCAACTCGTCGAGGCGCTCGCGTACGGCGCGGGCTGCGCCTTTGTCGCGGCCACTGAGTTCTTTGAACACCTCTTGCAGCTGCTCGGGCGTGGGCTGGGTGGTCAGCCATTCACGGATGCGCGAGGCGCGCTCACCGGAGGTAGCAGCGGAGAAAGCGCCGCCAGTGAGTCCATCCAGCGGATGCGCTTCGGGGGTTTTGGCCTGAGCCGGGGTCATTTCGGGTGCGTCGGACATTTTGTTGCGAGAAAAAATAGAAAACATGGATTCAGTAGAAGACGAACACACGGGAACAGCCCCGAGCGCGGCCACCGCTTGGGCAGCCAATAGGTGCCCGGATGGTAGACCAAACGGCTATTTTCGCCGGTATTTGCCGTGCGGCTGTTTATTAGCCACACACGAGCACTCTCACGCTTGCTGGAGCACATCTTCAGCGTACGCCCACAGCAAGTTCAGCATCAAATATCCACACTGACCAATGGCGCGGCAAACCCCGGGGTTCAAGCCC
>JAGNUJ010000174.1 GCA_017987055.1 Giesbergeria sp. | reverse complement strand
ATAGCTACAACCGCACGTATCTAAAGGGCTAGAGGCAGTTTTGATGTTAAATTTGCGCCGCCAACCAGCCGCGCAGGCTGTTGATAAACGCCCAGCCTTGCACGCGCGGCAGGTCTTGCAGGCGCACCACGGCCTCTTGCAGGCGGCCCTCGCGCAGGGCGACGGCGCGCCCCACGCCGGGCAGCAAGCCGCAGGACAACGGCGGCGTGACCCAACGGCCGTCCAGCAGCACGGCGATATTGCCGAAGGTGCTTTCAGTGAGTTCGCCGGCCTCGTTCCACAGCACGGTGTCGAAGATGCCCGGCTGCGTTGGCGCAAACGCGGCGTAGTGCGCGCGGCGGGTGGTTTTGTGGCGGACGAATTCGCTGTGCGCTTCAGTGAATGGGTGCGTGGCCAGTTGCAGGCGCACTGGCTCAGCGGTGGCTTGCAAGGCAAAGGCTTGCGCGTGGGGCCAGCCGGCGGTATGGAGCAGCAAACGTACGCGCCATGCGCCTTCGGGGTGGGCGCTGGCCAGCGCCTGCAGACAGTGCTGCACGGCAGCGGCGTCCCACGGGTAATTGAAATGCACGGCGGCGCGCTGCAGGCGCTCTAAATGCGCATCTAAGTGGCGCAACTGCCCATCCACCAGCGCCAGCGTCTCTAGCAGCTCAAACGGCGCACTGGCGCGCACAGCAAAGGCACGTTTGTGTTGCCATTCGCGCCATTCAGCCTGCGCCTCGGCACCCGAGGTGATGCCACTGCCGATGCCGCAGCGCACGCGCTGGCCTTGGTTTTGCAGCACCAGCGTGCGAATTGGCACATTAAACGTCGCGCGGATGGCGCCAGCGCCCGCTGATGCGTCGGGGCGCACCACGCCCAGCGCACCGCAATAGATGCCACGCGGAGCGGATTCGAGCTGCGCAATCGCTTGCATGGCGCGCACTTTGGGCGCACCGGTGATGGAGCCACAAGGAAACAGCGCGGCAAAGACATCGGCCAACTGCGTGCCGGGGCGCGTGCGCGCTTGCACGTCCGAGGTCATTTGCCAAACCGCTGGCAGCGCTTCGGTGTGAAACAGCACCGGCACTTGCACGCTGTGCGGCTGGGCGATGCGCGAGAGGTCGTTGCGCAGCAAATCGACAATCATCACGTTCTCGGCGCGCTCTTTGGGGCTGGCGCGCAGGGCGGCGGCGTTGGCCGCGTCTTGTTCGGGCGTGGTGCCGCGCGGGGCGGTGCCTTTCATCGGGCGGGTGAGGATGTCTCCGCTCTCGCCAGTGCCAGCAGGTCGGCGCCAGTCAAAAAATAATTCTGGCGACACCGACAGCACTTGGCGCTCGCCCATGTCCAGCAGCGCCGCATAGCCGCCCGGCTGGGCGCGTTGCAGCGCGGCGAACAGCGCACGGGCGGTGTCTATGGCGGTAGCGCCGCCGCCTTCAACGCTGGCCTCGGTCTGCGCGGTGTAGTTGACTTGGTAGAACTCGCCGGCGGCAATCGACTGGTGGAGCTGGTTCAGCGCGGCGTCGAAGGTGGCGCGCTCAGGCAGCTGGTGCCAGTGCAGGGTCGGGGCGGTGGTGGTCGGCGTCTCTGCGCTACCAACTGACCAAGGCTGCGGCGCGTCATAGACGGCAAACCAAGCCAGCGGGCTATCAGCTGCGTGGGTGCAAAAAGCCGGGTCAAAAGCGCTGGCCGCTTCGTAACTCAGCGCGCCGACGCACCACGCGCCTTGCTCGGCGGCGGCTTGGACAGCAGCCAAAACGCGGTGGACTTCGCTCGGTTGCGTGGCCATCAGCAGTTCACGCGGCGCGGTGAAGTGGTGGCGCAGGCGCGGCGCAGTGCTATCGCGCGGGTCGGCAAAGTCGAGGGTGCAGCGGTGCATAAACCAGCGAGCGCGGCGTTACGCCGGCAGCCCGGCGACAAAGTTGCGCTTGGGTTTGTACTGCGCGCGCAAGGTCGCCAGCCAGACGGTTTTTTGTACCGAGTCCATGCGGGCGGTGATGGTTCTCACCAGTTTCAGCGCGTCGCTGTAGGGCGAGGAAGCCACGGCCATCACGCTGGGGAAGACGCGCAGCAGCAGTTCGACCGCAGCGGCGTCTTGCGCCGGCGGCAGTTGCTGCGCCAGCGTTTGCAGCGTGTGCATGTCGCACTGGGTGCCGGGAGTGAGCGCCAAATTCAGCGCGGCATCAAGGTTGCCTTCGGCCAAATGCCAGTTGATTTGTACGCTGACACGCCGGCCCATCAGCGCATCGCGCGGGCGAAACGGGCTTTTGCGCTGGCGCTCTATTTCTTCGGTTTCACGCTGCTCAATCCAGTCGAACAGCTCGGCGCGGTAGGCGCCGCGGTCGTGGCCGGCGCGCTCTGCCGTGTCCAGCACTGCGCTGTAGGTGCTGGCGCTTGGCTGGGCCTGCAAGCGCCGGCGCAGCAGCGGCAAAGCGGCGGCATAGTCGCCCTGCTGTTGGTAGCAGTGCAGCAACAAAGCTTCGCAGGACTTGTCGTGCGGATAGCGAGCGGCACCGGTCTGCGCCCAGTGCAACGCTTGGTCATGCCAACCTTGCGCCTGACACCACTGCACCAGTTCGACAAATTCTGCCGGCTGCTGCAGGCTCTCGATCATCGCAGCGGTGACGGCTTGGGCATCGCCTTGGCTGCGCAGGCTAATCAGGTAGCGGTAGCGCAGCAGGCTGCGCTGGCTGTTGGGGTCGCCATCTGGCACCACTGTGCTGTGCGTTTGCTTCCAAGCCTGCCAGTCGGTTTGAACGCGGGCGTGGTAGCGCGCTTGCACTGCCGAACCCGCAGCGGCCAGCACCGTGCCCTCGTCCCACATCTCCCACGGGTCGGCCTCGGCCAGCGCCCACCAGCGATCCAGCCAGTCGCTGGGCGGCGGCGCGGCGCGCAGCGCTTGCAGCAGCAGCGCCAGCAAACCGTCGCCAATATCGCTCATCTGACCGTCGCCATCGTCGGCACGCACCGCCACGGCGTAGAGCGCTTGCAGCGCGTGCTCGCACAAATCGCGCAGCACCAGCGGGTCGCGCTGCAGCCACGGCGTCAGCTGCGCCAGCACTTGGCCGGCGCGCTGGGCGTAGCGGTTGACATACACCCGCTCCAGCCATTCGCGCTCGTCTTTGAGCAGCTCGGTGATGGCGACGCGCAGCGCTTGCGGGTCTTCGCTGGCGGCCCACAGTTGCAGGTCGGCCATCAGCTCAGGCTCGTTCTGCGCCCAGTTCCACAACCGCTCGGCCAGCGCCGG
>JAGNUJ010000173.1 GCA_017987055.1 Giesbergeria sp. | reverse complement strand
GATGAAAAGCAACTGCGCGAATTGCATATTCGCTTGCGCAATTTGGACGCGGCCAAGCCGGTCTGATAGCCGCCACCCAATCCATAATAGCTAATTGATGGTGTTTTTGGCCGCTAGCCCTTTAAATACGGGCGCTAGCAGCTATCATTTTTGATTGACTGTGTTGTTGGGTTGGGATGGGCACAATCAAAGGGCACCTGTGGGTGCCCTTTTTTTATGGAAGTCGCAATGGAAAAACCGCTGTCAAGGTCGCAGGCGCTGGCCAGCAAACTTATGTTTACCGCGCTGAGCCTGCTGCGCGATAAAGGTGCTGCCATCAAAGCCGCTGCGCTCTTGGATGCGCTGGGAGAAAAGCTTACTTTTGATGACTGGGCGCTGGAGCTGATTGAAAGCAATGGTTTGCCGCGCTGGCGTATGTATGCCCAGTTTTTTTCTGTGGATGCGGTGAAAGCGGGTTTTCTGCTCAAGGATCGGGGAATGTGGAGCCTGACCGAGAGTGGAAAGCAAGCTTTGTTGCTGGGTGAACGCGGCTATTTTTTCAAGGCGCAACAAGGCTACAAGTCTTGGAAAGCGGCTCAGTTGCCGGATTCGGCGGTAAGCAAAGTGTTGGGCGGTCTAGTAACTGCCGCAGAGGTGGAGGTGGAGACGCTTCCCCCTGAAGTTCGGCTGGAAACGCTCAAGCGCGAAGTCGATAGCGCACTGGCTGCCGAGATTTTGGTAAACATCAAGTCTTGCTCGCCCGTCTATTTCGAGCGCTTGGTGGTGCAACTGATGATTCAAATGGGCTACGGCGGCAGCCGCGAAGAAGCGGGCAAAGCCGTGGGCCGCAGTGGTGACGGCGGCATCGACGGCATCATTAACGAAGACCGGCTGGGGCTGGACGCGATTTACCTGCAGGCCAAGCGCTGGGAAGGTGTGGTTGGGCGGCCTGAGATCATGCGGTTTGTCGGCGCTTTGGCTGGTCAGCGGGCGACCAAAGGTGTCTTCATCACCACCTCGCGCTTTACGCAAGAGGCCAAAGACTACGCCAGCACCAGCCAATACAAAGTGGTGCTGATGGACGGTGAGCGGTTGGCCGACTTGATGATTGAGCACGACTTGGGCGTATCGGTGGCGGCTACCTACCACCTCAAACGCATCGACTCGGATTTTTTCAGCGACGCATAGACTCCAACCTGTTTCTCCCCCCTCGGCTGCCGAGGCCTACTGGTTGTTTGCCCCATTTGCTCCACGATGACCACACTGCTCAATGACTCCGGCATCTTGCGGGTCGCTACTTACAACATCCACAAAGGCGTGCAAGGCATAGGCCCGGCGCGCCGTTTGGAAATTCACAACCTGGGCCACGCGGTCGAGCAGCTCGACGCCGACATCGTCTGCCTGCAAGAAGTGCGCAAGATGAACCGCAGCGAGGCGCTGTATTTCAAGCGCTGGCCCAAGGTGCCGCAGGCCGAGTTTTTAGCGCCCGAGGGCTACTCCTCGGTGTACCGCACCAATGCCTTTACCAAGCACGGCGAGCATGGCAATGCGCTGCTGACGCGCTGGCCGGTGATTGGCCACCAGCACGAAGACATCTCTGACCACCGCTTTGAGCAGCGCGGCCTGCTGCACGTGCAGGTCGATATCCAAGGCAAGCACGTCCACGTCATCGTGGTGCATTTGGGGTTGATTGCCGGCAGCCGGGTGCGCCAAGTGCAGCGCATCCGCCAGTTCATTGAGCGCGAAATCCCCAGCCATGCACCGCTGATCGTCGCCGGCGACTTCAACGACTGGGGCTTGCAAATCAAAACCGCCTTGGCGCGTTTTGGCTTGATTGAGTTTGATGCGACGCAGGCGCTCACCTTTCCGGCGCGCTTGCCGCTGGTGCAGCTAGACCACATCTATGTGCGCGGCCTGACGCCGCTGGGCTTGAAGGTGCCGCGCGGGCGCATTTGGTGGCGCATGTCTGACCACCTGCCGTTGATTGCCGAGTTTCAGGTCTAACGCGCGGTACCGGAGCGGCAGTTGAAGCAGGGCATTGACCTCGGTGACGGCCATAGCGTGCGCTTGCTGCAAGGCGCGCAAGAGCTGTTTCCGGCGCTGATCCGCGCGATGGACTGCGCCCAAGTTGCTATCCAACTTGAAACGTATATTTTTGATGTCACCGGCAGCGGTGCTGGCGTGGCAGCGGCGCTGGTGCGAGCGGCGCAGCGCGGCGTGCCTACCTGCGTACTGGTCGATGGCTTTGGTACTGCGCCCGCGCCACCGGATTGGATGGCGCGCTTTCAGCAAGCCGGCGTGCACTACCGGGTGTATTCGCCGCTAGGGCGATTTGGCTTGCTGCTACCTCAGCGCTGGCAGCGCCTGCACCGCAAGCTGTGTGTGGTTGACCGGCAAATTTTGTTTTGCGGCGGCATCAACGTGCTGGACGATTTTTATGATCCCAACCACGGCACGTTAGCCGCGCCGCGTTTTGATTTTGCTGTGCAGCTGCGTGGCCGTTTGGTTACTCAGGCGAGCGACACCATGGAAAAGCTGTGGCAGCGGATGCAGGCCGTCAGCGATATACGCCACCACCACCTCAGCGATGCCCTGCGTGCCTTGCGTGCGGCCAGCGCCGCGCACCGGGCTGCACGCCAGCCGCCACCTGGTCGTATGCGCGCCGTTTTGGTGCTGCGCGACAACGTGCGCCACCGCGCGCGGATTGAAAAAGCCTACTTGCGTGCCATCGGCTTGGCGCGTGTAGAAATCATCATCGCCAACGCCTACTTTCTGCCCGGGCGCAAACTGCGCCGCGCTTTGATACTGGCGGCGCAGCGCGGGGTGCGGGTGCGCCTATTGCTGCAAGGGCGCTATGAATACTTTATGCAATACCACGCCGCGAGGCCGGTATATGGCGCGCTGCTGGCCGCGGGGGTGGAAATTCACGAGTATGCGCCCAGCTTTTTGCACGCCAAAGTGGCGGTGATAGACGCGCTGACCACGCACCCTTGGGCGACGGTCGGCTCATCCAACCTCGATCCGCTATCGCTGTTGCTGGCGCGTGAGGCCAATGTGATGATTGAAGAAGCGCGCTTTGCCCAAAACCTGCGCCAGCACTTGGTGCGTGCCATGGAGAGCGCAGGCCAACTGATTGCCCCCGCCCGCTACGCACTGCGTCCGTGGCGCAAGCGCGTGCTCGACTGGGTGGCCTTTGGCATCATGCGCGCGGCACTGTGGGTGGCCGGCAAAAACTATTGACGGTATAGCGCCGCCGG
>JAGNUJ010000172.1 GCA_017987055.1 Giesbergeria sp. | reverse complement strand
GCACCCTTGAAGCTGGGCAAAAAGCTGTGGTGAATATTGATAGCCCGGCCTGCCAGTTTGGTGCACAGGTCGTCAGACAGCACTTGCATATAGCGCGCCAGCACCACCAGCTCGGCGCCTTCGGCTTCGATGATGTCGAATTGGCGCGCTTCGGCTTGGGCCTTGGTGGCAGCAGTGACGGGGATGTGATGGAACGGGACGTTGTAGCTGGCCGCAAGCTGATAGAAATCGCGGTGGTTGCTGATGATGGCGCGGATATCGACCGGCAGCAGCCCCGACTTCCAGCGAAACAGCAGGTCGTTCAAGCAGTGGCCTTCGCGGCTGACCAAAATCACCGTCGGCATGGGCTGCGCGGTGGCGCGCAGGCTCCAGCGCATTTGGTAGGGTTGGGCAAAACTGGTGAGGTGCTCGGACAAAGCCGCGTGGCTTTGCGCGCAGGCAAATTGCACACGCATAAAGAACAACCCGGTGGCCGGGTCGTTGTATTGCGCAGCTTCTTCGATATTGCCGCTGTGCTCGAGCAAAAAGCCCGAGACAGCATGCACCAGCCCGAGTTGGTCGGGGCACGAGAGATTCAAAACATAGGCGTGGGTCATAGCGGCAAGATTGTCGCAGCATGGCCGACGTATCAAGGAACAGATGAACGCATCATTCGAGAAAAGTCAGCCCTTTGTCCTTTGGCGACCTTGGTGGGGCTTGGCTTTGTATTTGGTTATGGGGGCGCTGTGGTTGCTGCTGGGCGAGCCTTGGCTGGCCAACCTTGCAAAGGACAAGGCGAATTTGCAGCACTACCAAACCTCCAAGGGCGCGCTGTATTTGCTGGTGACTGGCGCGCTGGCGTGGTGGTTGCTGCGCCGTGCTGAGCGAGCCGAGCGCATTCGCCAACTGGCTGAGAAAAAAACCATGCACGTCCTGCGCAACGCCCCAGCGGGCATTGCGCGCGTTACGGTGCCGGGGCAGTTTTTGTGGGCCAACGAGCAGATGCTGGCGATGTTGGCGCTGAGCGAGCAAGAGGTGCTGAAACTCAATTTCCGCGAAGTGGTGCGCGCCGCCGACCGCGAATGGGCGGTGCAGCAGCTCGATCGCCTGTTGGCCGGCGAGATTGATCACTACGTTGGCGAGCGTGAATGCCACCGCCCCGATGGCAGCAAAATTTCGCTGCTGTGCACCGTGACGCTGGTGCCGGCCTTGGGTGACGAGGAGGCGCACTTGGTCTGCGTGTTGCAAAACACTGAGCCACTGCACGCCGCGCGCGTCGCATTGGCGCGCAGCGAGGCGCGCTTGCAGTTGGCGCTAGATGGCAGCGGCTGTGGCGTTTGGGACTGGGACATGCTGCAGCAGCAGTGCGATTTTTCTTTGGGCATTGGGCGCATGTTGCGCTACAGCGGCGACAACTTAGAGCGCGACTTTCGCTTTGCCAGCCGCTTGCACGAAAGCGAGCGCGAATCGGTGCTGACCGGTCTGCGCCGCGCGATAGCCACTGGTGAGCTGTGGGTCGATAGCATGCGGCTGCTGTGCTACGACGGCAATTACCGCTGGTTTATGGCGCGTGGCCAGTGCCTGCGCAACGCACACGGCCAAGCTGAGCGCTTTTCTGGTGTGCTGACCGATATCTCTGAGGAGCGCGAGGCCCAAGAGCGCCAGCGCCTTGCCTCTACCGTGGTGGGCAACGCCATCGAAGGCGTGTTGGTCAGCGATGCGCACAGTCGCATCTTGTCGGCCAACGCTGCCGTGACGCGCCTGCTGGGCTATACCGAGGCCGAGTTGATCGGCAAAACCCCCTCCTTGTTTAAGTCTGGGCGCCACGACCGCGAGTTCTACAGCGCCATGTGGAGCACCATTGCCGTCAAGGGGCGCTGGCAGGGCGAAATTTGGAATCGGCGCAAAAACGGCGAAGTTTTTCCTGAGCACATGTCGCTCAGCGCAGTGCGCGACGAATCTGGCGTGGTGACGCACTACGTCTGCATGTTCAGCGATATCACCGAAGAAAAAGCCCAGCAAAAACGCCTAGAAATGCTGGCGCAAAACGACCCTCTGACTGGCCTGTCCAACCGCTCGTGGTTTGTCCAGCAACTGGACTCTGCTGTGCAGCAAGCGACCGCTTCGGGCGAGATGCTGGCGGTGCTGCAAATTAACCTCGATCGCTTCAAGGACGTCAACGACAGCTATGGCCACGCAGCCGGCGATGCAGTGCTCAAACACGTGGCGCTGCAAGTGCATTCGGCGCTGCGCCCGGGCGACTTGCTCGGGCGTATGGCGGGCGATGAGATGGCGGTGGTGGTGCGCAACCTGCGCCATCCTGAGGGCGCCGCTGCGGTGGCGCGTCAGCTGCTCGCTGCGGTGGCCATGCCGTGGTCGTCGCCCGATGGATTTGAGGTGGTGGCCGGTGCCAGCGTTGGCATTTGTATGTTTCCTGGCCACGCCGATAGCGCTCAGGCGCTGCTGCAAGGCGCGCACGCTGCGGTGTATGGCGCCAAGGCACGTGGGCGCGGCGCATGGTGCTTTTTCCATGAAGAGATGACGCAGGCAGCGCGCGAGCGCTTGGCGCTGGAGGCGCATTTGCGCGAGGCGATGACGCGGGGACATTTGTCGCTGCACTACCAGCCGCAGGTGGACATTGTCACTGGCCGCATCGTCGGGGCCGAAGCGCTCTTGCGTTGGAACGATCCGCAAGAGGGCTTTATCTCGCCGGGGCGTTTTATTCCGGTGGCCGAGTCCTCGGGCATCATCGGCCCGCTGGGTGAGTGGGTGCTAGAGACCGCCTGCCGCCAAGGCCGCCAGTGGCTCGATGCTGGGCTGACACCGGTGACGATTGCCGTCAACGTCTCGCCGCGCCAGTTTCACCTGACCGACTTGGTACGCAGCGTCAGCACCGTGTTAGCCCATAGCGGTTTTCCGGCCAGCTCCTTAGAGCTGGAAATCACCGAAAGCGCTCTGGCCGAGCATCCCGAAGATGCGCTCAAAGTGCTGCGGCGCATGGGCGATTTGGGCGTGCGGCTGGCGGTGGACGACTTTGGCACCGGCTACTCGTCACTGGCGCACCTGAAGCGCTTTCCGATTGATGTGCTCAAAATCGACCAAAGCTTTATCCGCGAAATTCCGCAAAGCGCCGACGATATGGCCATCAGCGCCGCCATCATCGCGATGGGCCACAGCATGGGCCTAGAGGTGCTGGCCGAAGGGGTGGAAACTGCCGAGCAATTGGCGTTTTTGCGCGAGCGCGGCTGCCAAAGCTACCAAGGCTACTTGCGCAGCCGCCCGGTGCCGGCGG
>JAGNUJ010000056.1 GCA_017987055.1 Giesbergeria sp. | reverse complement strand
TGTTTGCCGGTGCCAACGCCGCGCTGCAATGCAAGGGCTTGCCGGCGTGGCTGCCGGGGCGCGACGAGGCCTATTTGGGCGTGCTGGTGGACGACCTGATCACCAAGGGCGTGACCGAGCCCTACCGCATGTTTACCAGCCGCGCCGAGTACCGCCTGCAACTGCGCGAGGACAACGCCGACATGCGCCTGACCGAAGTCGGCCGCCAGATGGGCTTGGTCGATGACGTGCGCTGGGATGTCTTCAACCGCAAGCGCGACGCGGTAGCGCGTGAAACCGAGCGCCTCAAAGCCACGTGGGTTAATCCGCGCAGCCTGCCCGCCGCCGAGGCCGAGCGCGTGCTGGGCAAAGGCATTGAGCACGAATACAACTTGTTTGAGTTGCTGCGCCGGCCCGGCGTGTCCTACCCCGCGCTGATGGCCATGCAGCAGAGCAAACACGCCAGCGCCGATGTTTCACGTGAAACACTGGGCGACTTGAGCGACTCGGTGGTCGAGCAAGTAGAGATTGCCGCCAAGTACGCCGGCTACATCGACCGCCAAAAAGACGAGATTGACCGCGCCGCGCACTACGAAAGACTGCGCCTGCCGCCGCAGCTGGACTACATGCAAGTCACCGCCCTGAGCATTGAGGCGCGCCAGTCGTTGGCGCGCTTTAAGCCCGAGACGCTGGGGCAGGCCTCGCGCATCACCGGCATTACGCCGGCGGCTATTTCGCTGCTGCTGGTGCATTTGAAGCGCGCTGGCTTTAAAGGGTTTGCGGCGGTGCCGGTGCCTGAAGCTGTGCCAGCCACTGCCGCCGATGTGGCTGGAGACGCCGCATGAGCGCCGCACTGGAAGCCACGCTGCGCACTGGCGCGCAGGCCTTAGCGCTGGAGTTGAGCGAGGCGCAAATCGCCCAGTTGCTCGAATTTATCGGCCTACTGCAAAAGTGGAACAAGGTGTACAACCTGACCTCGGTGCGCGATCCGGCGGAAATGATGACGCACCATTTGCTCGACAGCTTGGCGGCGGTGGCGCCGCTGCAGCGGCATTTGGCGCAAGCCCGATTAGAGGCACCGCGCTTGCTGGATGTCGGCTCGGGCGGCGGCCTGCCCGGCGTAGTGTTTGCCATTTGCTGCCCGCAGTTGGATGTGAGCTGTGTCGATACCGTCGCCAAAAAGGCGGCGTTTATCCAACAAGTGGCGGTGACTCTGCGGCTGCGCAATCTGCACGGCATCCATGCACGGGTCGAATCGCTGGTGCAGCCGTTTGACGTGGTCAGTTGCCGGGCGTTTGCTTCGCTGCTGGACTTCACCACTTGGTCGCGCGCGGCGCTGGGTGAGGGCGCGGTCTGGCTCGCCATGAAGGCCAAGCACCCGGCCGATGAAATTGCCGCGCTGCCAGCTGACGTGCAGGTGTTTCACGTGGAACCACTGACGGTGCCGGGGCTGGACGCTGAGCGCTGCATCCTCTGGCTGCGCCCGCAGGTTTGAGCCGGGCGGTGGCTTAAACTTGCCGCCAACCCTTTCCCATCCCCCACAACCCCAAAACAATCCAGTAGCCCATGGCCAAAATATTTTGTGTTGCCAACCAAAAAGGTGGCGTTGGCAAAACCACCACCACCGTGAACTTGGCCGCTGGCTTGGCCAAAATTGGCCAGCGGGTGCTGATGGTCGATTTGGACCCGCAGGGCAACGCCACCATGGGTTCGGGCGTGGACAAGCGCAGTCTGGCGGTGTCGGTCTACGAAGTGCTGGTCGATGGCGTGCCGGTGCAGGATGCTGCCGTGCTGGCCGACAAATGCGGCTACCACGTCGTCGGTGCCAACCGCGAGCTGGCCGGCGCGGATATTGAGTTGGTGCAACTGCCGCAGCGCGAAATGCGCCTGAAGGCCGCGCTGGCTTGGGTCGATGCCGATTACGACTTCATCCTGATTGACTGCCCGCCGTCCTTGTCGATGCTGACGCTCAACGGCCTGTGCGCTGCGCACGGTGTCATCGTGCCCATGCAGTGCGAATATTTTGCGCTGGAAGGCGTGACCGACTTGGTCCACACCATCAAACAAGTCCACGCCAATTTGAACCCCGACCTGCAAATCATCGGCCTGCTGCGCGTGATGTTTGACCCGCGCACCACGCTGCAGCAGCAGGTCAGCGACCAGCTGAAAGCGCATTTTGGCGACAAGGTGTTCAACACCGTGATTCCGCGCAACGTGCGTCTGGCCGAGGCACCCAGCTACGGCCTGCCGGGCGTGATTTTTGACCCGTCGGCCAAAGGCAGTCAGGCGTTTATCACCTTTGCGCAAGAAATGGTCGAGCGCGTGCAGACGATGGACAAAACTGCCAAAGCCAAGGCAACCAAAGTGGCCAAGACTGCCAAAGCCGCCGCCAAAACTGCTGCCAAAGCTTAAATATCAGTCAAATCGGCCTCTAGCCCTTTAAATACGTGCGCTATTAGCTATGAATTTAGGATCAGTTATGGGTGGTGCCTGTCTGTGAGCGACTACAACATCCTGACCCTGCCCGGCTGGCAAGACTCTGGCCCGCAGCACTGGCAAAGCCGCTGGGAGGCGCTGCACGGCTACCAGCGCGTGCAGCAGCACAACTGGTGCCAGCCCTTGCGCGGCGACTGGACGGCGCGCTTGCAAGAGGTGGTGCTCGATAGCCCTGCTCCGGTGGTGCTGGTGGCACACAGCTTGGGCTGCATTTTGGCGGCGTGGTGGGCGGCGCACTCGCCGCACGCCTACCGGGTGCGCGCGGCGCTGCTGGTCGCGCCGGGCGATGTCGAGCGCGAAGATGCGCACGCGCCGCTGCGCAGTTGGGCACCGATTGCGCGCCAGCCGCTGCCGTTTGCGGCGCTGGTGGTCGCCAGCAGCAACGATCCGTTTTGCAGCTTGGAGCGGGCGCAGCAAATGGCCACTGATTGGGGAGCGCGCTGCGTCGATGCCGGCAACGGCGGTCATTTGAATGCCGACTCGGGCTTGGGCGATTGGCCACAAGGTCAGGCGTGGCTGCACTCCTTATTGGCAGATTTGCCAGCTTTGAAAGATTGAAGAAAACAATGGTCACCAAAAAAACCAAAGGGCTGGGACGCGGTTTGGAGTCCTTGCTCGGCCCGCAAGTGCTTGAGCGCGTGGAGGCTGCGCTGCTGCCCGGCGACGACGGCCTGCCGCACACGCTGGCGCTGAGCGAGATGGTGGCTGGCCGCTACCAGCCGCGCACGCGCATGGACGAGGGCGCGCTGTACGAGCTGGCCGAGAGCATCAAAGCCCAAGGCATCATGCAGCCGATTTTGGTGCGCCGGTTGACGGGTGGCGAGCACGCCGGCCGCTACGAAATCATTGCCGGCGAGCGGCGTTTTCGCGCTGCCACGCTGGCCGGGCTGAGCGAGGTGCCCGTGCTGGTGCGCGACGTTCCCGACGAGGCCGCCGCCGCGATGGCGCTGATCGAAAACATGCAGCGCGAAGACCTCAACCCGCTGGAAGAGGCGCTGGGCTTGTCGCGTTTGGTGAAAGAGTTTGGCCTGACGCACGAGCAAGCGGCGCAGGCGGTCGGGCGCTCGCGCAGCGCGGCCAGCAACCTGCTGCGCCTGTTGAACTTGGCCGAGCCGGTGCAAACCATGCTGATGGCTGGCGACATCGACATGGGCCACGCCCGCGCGTTGCTGACGTTAGACCGCGCCGCGCAAATCACCGCTGGCCACCAAATCGCCGTCAAAAAACTCTCGGTGCGCGAGGCCGAGGCGTTGGTCAAAAAGGTCGGCGCCGAGGCCAGCTTGGCGCCGCAAAAACCCGCTAAAGCCAAATCGCGCGACATCCTGCGCGTCGAAGAAGAGCTATCGGATTTGCTGATGGCCCAAGTCGAAGTGCGCGTCAAAAAGCGCGTTAAACGCGGCGGCCGCATGGAGGAGATGGGGGAGTTGGCGATCCAGTTTGGCTCGCTCGACGCGCTCAACGGCCTGATTGAGCGGCTGCGCCGGGAATAAAGCATGGTGCGGCGGCTAACTCCGTGGCCGCTGCCAGCGCTGCTGGCTTGGGGCGGGGCGTGGCTGGTGTTTGTCGCGCTGCAACGTACTGCTGCGCCGGCACTGCTGGCAGTGTTGCTGGCCTGCAGCGTGGGCGTCGTCGCTAGCCTGCTAGCGGGCAACTGGTGGCGGCGCAGTTTTATCGTGCTGGGTTTTCCGCTGTCGCTGGCTTTGACCGGCGCGGCGGCGTTGCCGGCTTGGGCGTGGCTGGCACCCCTGGCGTTACTGCTGCTGGTGTATCCGCTGAATGCGTGGCGCGATGCGCCGGTTTTTCCGACACCGCGCCAAGCACTCGACGCTCTGGCGGGGCTGGCGCCGCTGGCGCCCCAAGCGCGGGTGTTGGATGCCGGTTGCGGTATGGGCGATGGCCTGCAAGCGCTGCGCCGCGCCTATCCGCAAGCGCGCATCGAGGGCGTCGAATGGAGCTGGCCGCTGCGCCTGCTGTGCGCCCTGCGCTGCCCGTGGGCGCGGGTGCGCCAAGGCGATATGTGGCGCGCGGACTGGAGTGGCTACCAGCTGGTTTACTTGTTCCAGCGCCCCGAAAGCATGGCGCGCGCCGCTGCCAAAGCACGTGCTGAACTAGCGCCGGGCGCATGGCTGGTTAGCTTGGAATTTCCCCTGCCCGATACCCAGCCCCAAGCCCAACTGCGCCTGCCGGGTGGGCGCAGGGTGTGGCTGTACCAGTTTGCGGCAGGCGCGTCCAACGCGTGATAACGGGTTGTGGCAGTTGAGCTACAGCGGTGGCGCTGACCGGCGCAATTACCGCCCCAAGCGTGCAGGGCTTTGCTACATTCGCCCTTGGCTTTTACAAAAAATAATGCATTAAAGCCAGAGGGTGAAGAATGCGGACGAGACTGCGGCGTGCCACTGGGAGGGGGTGCTGCTCAGCAGGTGTCTTAGCGCTTGTTTATCAGCAGGCCGCTGTGCAGACGGGCTATGCCGGTACTTTCTGGTGCCCCGTTCATCGACACAGCAAGGAAATTTATGCTTCATCCATCCTTACCCCGCCGACTGCGCATTTGTGGCGCTCTGGCGCTGGCCATTGCCCTGACCGGCTGCGCCAACATGCAAAGCCACGACAAATTAGCTTCTGACGTACAAAGTGCCGGTCAAACCGGTGGCATTGCAGCCGCACTGGCACGGCTAGAAGCCTCAGCCACCAGCGAAGATGACAAAACTGCACTGCTCTACAACCTAGAGCGCGGCGAATTGCTGCGGCTGGACAAGCGCTATGAGGACAGCAACCAAGCCTTCACGCTGGCCGACGCCAAGGTCAAAGAATGGGAAGAAGCCGCCGTCACTAACTCCAGCAAATTGATGGGTAACGTCGGCGCGGCGCTGATCAGCGAGCGCTTGAAGGTGTACGAAGGCCAAGACTACGAAAAAGTTTGGCTAACAACGCGTTTAGCACTCAACCGTGTCGCCTTGGGTGACTTAGATAATGCCCGCGTCGATATTAAGCGCACGCACGAGCGCGAAGCAATCATTGCCGAGTTCCGCGCCAAAGAACTGGTGGCAGCCGAAGAAGAAGCCAAAGCCAAGGGCGTGACTTCAGGCAGCAAAGAGCTGGACGGCTATCCGATCGAAACCCTCAACGACCCCGAAGTGTTAGCGCTGAAAAACGGCTACCAAAACGCACTGAGCCACTATTTGGCCGGCTTTTTGTACGAAGTGATGAACGAACCGGGCATGGCCGCGCCCGGCTACCGCAAAGCAATTGAGCTCAAACCTGAAACCGGCGTGCTGGAAGAAGGACTGCGCGGACTCGACAGCCGCACCAGCTTTACGTGGAAGAAGCGCCAGCGCATGACCGATGTGCTGTTCATTGTCGAAGCTGGCGATGCACCAGCGCGCAAGCCCAAGGCATTTACGTTACCGATTCCCATTGGCTCTAGCTGGAGCACGGTCAGCCTGTCGTACCCGGTAATTGAGCCGTCTAACGATCCGCTGTTGAGCCAGTTGTCAGTGGCTGGCTTTGACTTCAAGCTAGAAAAAGTGGTCGATTTGAACGTTATGGCACGCCGTGCGTTGAAAGAAGAAATGCCCGGCATGGTGCTGCGCGGCTTTACCCGTGCGGTGGCCAAAGGCGTGCTGCAAGACCAGTTGCAAAAAAATGGCGGCACGTTCGGTGCTATCTTGGGCATGGTGGGTGCCGTCGCCTCGGTAGCGACCGAGCAAGCCGACGACCGTATGTGGCGCATGTTGCCCGGGCGCGTCTATGTGGCGCGCGGCTATTTGCCACCGGGCGAGCACAGCCTGCGCGTCAATGGCCGCGAGCTGGAGCAGCCCGTCAAGATTGAAGGCCAGTACGCTGTGGTACCGCTGCGCTTTTATCACAGCAGCGTGCTGCAGGGCGATGTCGCTGTCGTGGGCCAATTGGCCGCCGCAGCGACCGCGCAGACGACCGGTCGCACTGGAGCTGCAGAGCCAAGCAAAAAGCCGCGCCCCCGCCGCACTGCACGTACCACCCAGCGCAGCGCCATCCCAGCGGCAGCAGCTGCAGAGTGACCCCTTTTTTGACCTAGGAGCTTTTTATATGAACCCTCGCCATATTTTTGCCAGCGCCTGCGTAGCGTGGCTGGCCTTAGCTGGCAGCGCCCAAGCGCAGCAGCACGACCCGGCCACTCCTTTGGCCGTCGCTGCCAAAATTGATTTGCGCGGCGAAGCGCGCAGCATTGCGGTGCGTGAGATGCGCATTGTGCGCAAAAACGATGTACTCGTCGTCCAAGGAGACTTGGCCAACCAAGGTCGCAGCGACCGCACGGTTTTTTACCGTTTCAAGTGGCTCGATAGCGTCGGCAACCAAATCGGTGACGGCGAGTCGTGGAAACAAACCACCGTCCAAGGACTGGGTCAGCAAACCATTAAAAGCGTAGCCCCTACCGGCGCAGCGACCGACTTCCGACTGGAAATGAATGTCGAAGGGCGCTGAACGCGCCCCCTTAAAAAGCAGACAAATCAGACAAATCCGTTCATTAAGAGCACAAGCTATGCAAACCCTTTCGCGCACTGCGCTTCTATCGGCCTTAGTAGCCGGTACGCTGGCTTTGGCCGGCTGCCAAAACCTCTCAACTCCCACCGTGCGCTTTGACCGCCAAGTCAACTACGGCGACGCCAAAGCAGTCGAGTTAGTGACCAACGAGTTTGGCTCGTCGGATCTGCAGATGATTGCCGAAAAAATGACGGGCAGCTTGCTGGAAACCGGCATCTTCCAAGGCCGCCCGACAGTGACGATTTCCACGGTTAAAAACAAGACCAGCGAATACATCGACACCACCAACGTCATGAACTCCATCCAAACCTCGCTGGTCAAGTCTGGCAAGGTGCGTTTTGTGCGTTCTATCAACGAAATGCAGCAAGGCGTGGATGAGCTACAACGGCAAAACCAAAGCGGCTTGTACAAACAAAACACCACCGCCAAAGTCGGCAAGATGACGGCGGCGCGCTACAGCATGGAAGGCGAGCTGACCAGCATCGTCAAGCAAAACGCGGCCACCAAAGACGTGTATTACAAATTCACGCTCAAGCTGTTTGATGTCGAAGAGGGCACTATCGAATGGCAGGACGAAAAAGAAATCCGCAAAACCAGCAAGCGTTAAAGAGGTCTCTTATGTCCCTTACCTCAGTCATGCAACGCAGAACCCTAATGAGCGCCACTTTGGCGACAGCCGCTGTACTGGCCAGCTTGGGCACTCACAGCGCTTGGGCGCAAAACGCACCCAAAATCGTCGTCACCGACTTGGCTTATGCCCAGCAGGTGTCCGAATATTTTGAAGCCGGCACCTTCCAGCGCAGCGCACAAATGAGCGCCAATGCCAGCGCCAGCGGCTCGCACAGCCACGGCCACTATGGAGGCTCGGGCGGCTACTCGGGCAGCCAGGCTATGCAAGCATCTGAGCAGGCCAGCGGCACCTATGTCTCTGGCCGCTACAGCTATATCGAACAGCGCGAGCTAGGCGCTTACACCAACGACATCAAAGGCGCGCTGCTGCGCGGCACAGCGTTTCGTTTGGTGCAGGGCAAAGGCTTTGATGCAGGCGCGCCGCAGGCCAGCAAGGCCGAGCAGGTGCTCAACCAAGTCAAGGGCGGCAAGATGGCCACGCCCAAACGCCAGCCACAGGTAGGCGACATCATTGCGCGCATCAAGAAGGGCGAATTCAGCGGCGCGGATTACGTGCTGTTTGGCGTGGTCTCCAGCATCGACTTCAGCGACTCACTCTCGCCGCTGCAAGGAACGACCAGCGCCACGTTGCAATACGGCCTAAATTTGCTGGCCGACTTCTCGCTGATTAACACCCGCACCTACGAAATCAAAGCCGCGTTCTCGGCCGAAGGCTCAGGCAACGACACCAAGATTTTGTCAAACCGGGGCGATATTGCACCGCCGAACCGCGCCAAAGTAATGCGCGAAACTTCGCAAAGCTTGGCGCACAGCGTCTATGAGCAGCTGACCGATCAATTGGGTTACTCCGACTCCAATTTGTCGCGTGGCGTGCGTGAGCAGCAGATGCCCATGCCAGCGCATATGCGAGACCAAGGCCGTCCGCCAAGCTATGCGCCCGCACCACAGCCAGAACAAGTCATCATCCTGCGCTAATCCAGCGCGGATGGATGAGCCCCATCTGGTCAGCCGCGTGCTGGCCTTTTTGTTGTGCGCTGCAACAGCTGGAATCGGGGTGAGCAGCGGTGCAGCTGCCCAAGATTTACCAGCGACAGAGGCCGGTGTATTCCAGCTGCGTCCACTGCCCGGCGCGCACGGTCAGCAGTTAATGGCCTTGCAGCGCAGCGAGCGCCTGCCACCGCTGCGCTACCGTGTGATTGTGATTCCCGGCTCGGGCTGTGCGGGCATGGGGGCGTGGGCAGAGCGTTACTTTGCCGGCCTGCTGCACGCTGAGGTACTGGTGCTGCACAAGCCCGGTGTAAGTCCTGCCAGCCAAACCGCGCCGGGCGATTGCTCGGGCGATTTTGTCCGAGCCGATGCCTTACTCGCTTGGCGCGAACATGCCCGCGCAGCTCTGCGCTTTGATGCGGCGCAGCGTGCCGCTAACTCAGGCAGTGCAGCGCTGGCGCACATACTGGTCGGCATATCCGAAGGCGCTGAATTGTTGCCTGCGTTGGCAAACGAGGTGTCATCACTGGCCGGCATGGTGTTGATTGGTGCCAGCGGCCTCGACCCGCAGGAGGCCGGCGCGTTGCAGGCGCAAAGCTTGGGCACGGCGGCTATAGCGCAATGGCAGGCGCTGGGCGTGGCGCAAGCGGGCAATCTGCCCGATAGCCATGTGCAGCAAGGGCGCAGCCTGCGCTATTGGCGCGACTTGTGGCACTGGCCACTACAGCAGGCATTGCTGACTGGGCCGTGGCCGTTATTGCAAGTGTGGGGAGAGCGTGATGCCTTGGTGCCAGCCAGCGCCTATGCGCGCTTTACGCTGCGCGCCCAAGGCCGTCTGGCCGCGTATTGCCCACGCCGATTGGCCGGTGCTGACCACGGTTTGCAGCGTGCCGCAGCATTGGGCGAACAAACTGCGCACGACGGCGTGCAGCAGGTGTGGGGGTGGCTAGAAAACTGGGGCCGCGCACCGCAGCAGGGGCTGTGCGCGGGGCTGGCACCGTAAGACTGGGTCGGCAAGGGGCTGGAGTTTCCGGTGGTAGCGGTGGTGGATGGCGCTTCGCAATGCACTTTCTCGCACCCAACCGGGCCGGCGCCGACTTGCATCGGCTCGACCGCCTACAGCGGCAACATCAAGCCAGCGCCAACGCCGCCAAAGCCGCCAGCGGCGCAGTTTCAGCGCGCAGCACGCGGCTGCCCAGCGTGACCAGCGTAAAGCCGTGTTGCAACGCCAAGTCTTCTTCCGCG
>JAGNUJ010000055.1 GCA_017987055.1 Giesbergeria sp. | reverse complement strand
CTGTGGACGTCGACCGCGAACGCATCTCGCTCGGTATCAAGCAGTTGGATGGCGACCCGTTCACCACCTTCGTGACCTTGAACGACAAGGGCCAGATCGTGACCGGCAAGGTCAAGACCGTGGACGCGCGTGGCGCTGAAATCGACCTCGGCGAAGACATCCTCGGCTACCTGCGTGCCTCGGAAATCTCGCGCGACCGCGTTGAAGATGCCCGCAGCGTGCTCAAAGAAGGCGACGAAGTCACCGCCGTGGTGGTCAACGTTGACCGCAAGACGCGCAACATCCAGTTGTCGATCAAGCAAAAGGACATGGCTGACGAGCAAGGCGCTATGGCCAACCTGAGCCAACAGTCCAGCCGCGAAAGCGCTGGCACCACCAGCTTGGGCGCACTGCTGCGCGCCAAGCTGGACAATTCGGACAAGTAAGCGCTCTAAGCTCTTGACCGTTTGACCCTGGCCGGGCGAGTGCGCACAGCACCCGCCCGGCCATTTTTATGAGACCAGTGAGATTCCCCAGCCCATGACCCGATCCGATCTTGTTGAAGAATTGGCTGCCCGGTTCAGCCAGCTCACCCACCGCGATGCCGAACACGCGGTCAAAACCCTGCTCGACGCTGTCGGTGATGCACTGGTGCGTGGCAATCGCATTGAAATTCGTGGCTTTGGCAGCTTTTCTGTCAACCACCGCGCCCCGCGCATGGGCCGCAATCCACGCAGTGGTGAAGCGGTTGCTATTCCTGCCAAGCGTGTGCCGCACTTCAAGCCCGGCAAAGCGCTGCGCGAAGCCGTGGACAAACGCACCGCCGAATTGGCCATCCTCGACCACCCGTTGGTTCGCGCTAAGCCCTGAGCCAATGCGCTGCAGCCAGCCTCGATAGAATCGGTTGACTACTGAAGGGGACGCATGAAATACCTGCTGTGGCTGCTCAAAGCAGCCATTTTTTTTACCCTGTTTGCTTTCGCGCTGAACAACCAGCAAGACGCTACCGTGCACTTTTTCTTTGGCACGCAATGGCGCGCGCCTTTGGTGCTGGTGGTTTTGAGCGCTTTTACCTGCGGCGTCGCCATTGGCGTGCTAGGGATGCTGCCGCGCTGGTGGCGCCAGCACAAAGCGCACCAACAAAGGTCAGCCGCTAATACGGCCACGGCCACGGCCACCACCGCCGCCACTGCGAGCGCCGCACCGACCGCGCCCGTTACCAGCGACTTGCCGCTGCCGCCCCATGGAGTTTGATCTCAGCGGAATTTTGCTCGGCCTGCCGCTGGCGTTTTTGCTCGGCTGGCTGGCCTCGCGCCTTGATTTGCGCCAACTGCGCTTTGAAAATCGCCGCGTGCCCAAGGCCTACTTCAAGGGACTCAATTTCTTGCTCAACGAGCAGCAAGACCAAGCGATTGACGCTTTTATTGAAGCAGTGCAAAGCGATCCGGACACCTCGGAGCTGCACTTCGCGCTGGGCAATTTGTTCCGTCGCCGTGGTGAGTACGACCGGGCAGTGCGCGTACACGAGCATTTGCTCTCGCGCGGCGACATCAGCCAAGTCGATAGAGAACGCGCGCAGCACGCCTTGGCGCTGGATTTTTTGAAGGCCGGTTTGCTTGACCGCGCCGAAGAAGCACTGGCACGCCTCGAAGCCACGCCGTTTGAAGCCCAAGCGCGGCTGGCGTTGCTGGCGATTTACGAGCGCTCGCGCGACTGGCCGAACGCGGCCGCCATCACGCAAAAAATGCACGCCGCCCAGCAAGGCGACTTCAGCACCCGCCAAGCGCACTATTTGTGCGAGCAAGCCTTGGCGCTGGTCGCCCAAGGCGACCTGAGCGCCGCGCAAAGTCGGCTGACGCAAGCGGCCACCATAGCGCCCGAAGCCGCCCGCCCGCGCATCGAACTGGCCAAGCTGCAACAACAACAAGGCGAATCCGCCGCTGCCGTGGCCACGCTACTGAGCATGAATGCCGCCAACCCCAGCGCCCTGCCACTGGCCACTGCGCTGCTGGTGCAAGCCGGGCAAGACGCTGGGCAAACCGCCCCCGTCATGCAAGCGCTGCAACAACACTACCGCGACGCGCCCTCACTGGATGTGTTGGACGGCATCGTGGCGTTAGAAGCGGCGGGCAGCGCGCAACCCGGCGCCGGGCGCGAGTGGTATGTGCGCCACTTAGAAACCGAGCCGTCCTTGGTGGCCGCAGCCAAATGGCTGGCGACCGAAAAGCTCGAGCACGAGCAATTTCACCCCCAAGTGCAACGCGCCCTTGACCGCGCCAGCGCGCCGCTGACGCGCTACCGCTGCGCCGCCTGCGGCTTTGAAGCACGCCAGCATTTTTGGCAGTGCCCCGGCTGCCAAACTTGGGACAGTTACCCAGCGCGCCGGGTTGAGGAACTTTAAACAACATCGGGTAACTAAGGGCACGCAAAAAATACGCTTCGCGCTATGATGTTTTTGCGGCAAATTCGCCGCTTCTTTCGCCCTCTCTAGGAGACTTTCGTATGCTGAAGAAATTGCTGATGTTGCTCACCCTGCTGTATGCCGCCGTGTCGTTTGCGGCGGTCGATGTCAACCAAGCCAGCGCGGCCGATTTAGACAGCATTAAGGGCATTGGCCCGGCCATCTCCGGAAAAATTCTGGATGAGCGCAAAAAAGGCAACTTCAAAGATTGGAACGACTTTATTAGCCGGGTCAATGGCATGGGCGAGAAAAACGCCACCAAATTCTCCGCCCAAGGCCTGACCATCAACGGCAGCGCCTACAACGGCGCAGCAGCACCAGCGCCAGCCGCCCCAATGCCAGCGAAAAAATAAGCCACTTTCGCTCTCGCGCACACCCGCCACGGCGGGTTTTTTGCGTTTAAATTAGATAAAAATAGCCTCTATCCCAATAAACACGTGCGCTAGAAGCTCACTTTTTAATAGCTTATATTGGCTTATCGCTAAAATGCGCCGCTCATGCCTTTGATTTATCTCATCCTCCTGCCCTTTCTCGGTAGCCTGATTGCGGCGGTGTTGCCGTCGAACGCGCGCAATAGCGAATCCACACTGGCCGGACTGATTGCGCTGGGCTGCGCGGTGCAGGTGGCGCTGCTGTTTCCGCAGATAGCCGACGGCGGCGTACTGCGCCAAGAAATCACCTGGCTGCCGGCGCTGGGGCTGAACCTGGTGGTGCGCATGGATGGCTTTGCCTGGATGTTTTGCATGTTGGTGCTGGGCATTGGCGCGCTGGTGGTGCTGTATGCGCGCTACTACATGTCGCCCAACGACCCGGTGCCGCGCTTTTTTGCGTTTTTCTTGGCATTTATGGGCGCGATGATGGGCGTGGTGCTCTCGGGCAACATCTTGCAGCTGGCGTTTTTTTGGGAGCTGACCAGCCTGTTTTCCTTCCTCTTGATTGGCTACTGGCACCACCGCAAAGACGCGCGGCGCGGCGCACGCATGGCGCTGACGGTGACCGGCAGCGGCGGGCTGTGCCTGCTGGCGGGGATGTTCATCCTCGGCCATATCGTCGGCAGTTATGACCTCGACCACGTGCTGGCGGCCGGCCAGCAGGTGCGCGACCACGCACTGTATTTGCCAGCGCTGGTGCTGATTTTGCTGGGTGCGCTGACCAAAAGCGCGCAGTTTCCGTTCCACTTTTGGCTGCCCAACGCCATGGCCGCGCCGACGCCGGTGTCGGCCTATTTGCACTCGGCCACGATGGTCAAAGCCGGGGTTTTCTTGTTAGCGCGCTTGTGGCCGGTGCTCAGTGGCACCGAGGAATGGTTTTGGCTGGTCGGCGGCGCGGGCGCTTGTACGCTGTTGCTGGGCGGCTATGTCGCCATGTTCCAGCACGACCTGAAAGGTTTGCTGGCGTACTCGACGATTTCGCACCTCGGCTTGATTACGTTGCTGCTGGGCTTGAACAGCCCGCTGGCCGCCGTCGCCGCCGTGTTCCACATCATGAACCACGCCACTTTCAAGGCTTCGCTGTTCATGGCGGTGGGCATCGTGGACCACGAAAGCGGTACGCGTGATATTCGCCGACTGTCGGGACTGCGCCGGATGATGCCTGTCACCGCCACGCTGGCGATGGTGGCAGCAGCGGCGATGGCCGGGGTGCCGCTGCTCAACGGCTTTTTGTCCAAAGAAATGTTCTTTGCCGAAACCGTGTTTTTGGACACGCGCGACTTTCTGCAAATCGCTCTGCCGCTGCTGGCCACCGTGGCCGGCATGTTCAGCGTGGCGTATTCACTGCGTTTTACGCTGGATGTGTTTTGCGGCCCACCGGCGACCGATTTGCCCTTGCAGCCGCACGAGCCACCGCACTGGATGCGCGTGCCAGTCGAGCTGCTGGTGCTGACTTGCTTGGTCGTCGGCATCGTCCCGGCGTGGACGGTGGGCGCGCCACTGAACGCTGCCGCGCTGCCGGTGGTGGGTGGCGTGCTGCCGCCGTTCAGTCTGGCGGTGTGGCACGGCTTCAATCTGCCGTTTGCCATGAGCGTGGCGGCGATGCTGGGCGGCATCACCTTGTATCTGCTGCTGCGCTGGCAACGCACGCGCGGCCAGATGCAGAGCGCGCCGCTGGTCAGCCAGCTCAGCGGGCAGCGGGCGTTTGAGGTGCTACTGACTGCTCTCTCCAGCTTTGGCCGCCACGGTCGGCGCTGGCTAGGCACGCAGCGCTTGCAGTGGCAAATGCTGTGGCTGGTCTGCGCCAGCGTGGCGGCGGCTGCGATGCCGCTGTGGGTGCGTGGCCTGCACATTGGCGACCGCACGGCCCTGCCGATGTCGTGGGGCTTTGTGCTGCTGTGGGGCATTGGCATGGTCTGCGCGGTGGCAGCGGCGTGGCAGGCCAAATACCACCGCTTGGCAGCACTGGCGCTGATGGGCGGTGCGGGCTTGGTGACTTGCGTGACCTTCTTATGGTTCTCCGCGCCCGACTTGGCACTGACGCAATTGGTGGTCGAAATCGTCACCACGGTGTTGATTTTGCTGGGGCTGCGCTGGCTACCCAAGCGCCAAGAAGACCTGCGCAGCAGTTGGGCAGCGGTGCAAAAGCGCAGCACCAAGCTGCGCCGGCTGCGCGATTTGCTGCTGGCGCTCATTACCGGTGGCGGCATGGCGCTGCTGTCGTTTGCCATGCTCAGTCGCCCGTTTGCTGAGAGCACCTCGACCTTTTTCTTAGAGAACGCCCTGAGCGGCGGCGGCGGCAGCAACGTGGTCAACGTGATGCTGGTGGACTTTCGCGGCTTTGACACCTTTGGCGAAATCGTCGTCCTCGGCATCGTTGCGCTGACGGTGTATGCGCTGCTGCGGCGTTTTCGCCCCGCGCCTGAAATCATGGATTTGCCGGAGCAACAGCGCGCACTGCCGGCCGACTTGGTGACCGACTTGATTAACCCGCGCCAAGCGGCGGACACGGCGGTTGGTTATCTGATGGTGCCGGCGGTGCTGGTGCGGCTGCTGCTGCCGTTTGCCACGCTGCTGTCGGTGTATTTTTTCTTGCGCGGCCACAACGAGCCGGGCGGCGGCTTTGTCGCCGGGCTGGTGATGTCGGTGGCGCTGCTGCTGCAATACATCGTCTCGGGCACGCAGTGGGTGGAGGCGCATTTGCCGCTGAATCCGCGCCGCTGGATTGCGGTGGGCATTTTCTGTGCGCTGCTGACCGGCTTTGGCTCGCTGCTGCTGGGATACCCGTTTATGACTACGCACACCGCCCATGTCACGCTGGCGCTGATTGGCGAGATTCACTTGGCCAGCGCCACCTTTTTTGACCTTGGCGTGTATTTGCTGGTGGTGGGCGCGACGCTGTTGATATTGACCTCGCTGGCGCACCAATCGGTGCGCGGCCACCGCTTTCACGCACGGCTGGCCGAAGAAGCGGCTGCCGCCCAAGCCAGCCTCAACGCTACAGCGACTGAACAAGGAGCCCTGTAATGGAACTGGTATTGGCGCTGGCCATTGGCGTGTTGACCAGCTCGGGCGTGTGGCTGCTGCTGCGCCCACGCACCTTTCAAATCATCATGGGACTGGCGCTGCTGTCGTATGCCGTCAACTTGTTTATCTTCAGCATGGGGCGCTTAGGACTGGCGACAGGCAAAGCGCCGGTATTGCAAACGGGTGTGGCGCAAGACTTGGCGCACTACGCCGACCCGATGCCGCAAGCACTGGTACTGACCGCCATCGTGATTGGCTTTGCTATGACGGCGCTGTTTTTAGTGGTGATGTTGGCCTCGCGCGGACTCTCGGGCACCGACCACGTCGATGGCAATGAGCCACCCGAGTCGCGCCACCAGTCCCACCCAAGCGACTCAGCATGAGCGAAGCGACCTTTTTAGCGGCATGGATGCCACACCTGATGCTGGCACCCATCATGCTGCCGCTGCTAAGCGCTGCCGTAATGCTGCTGCTGCCTGAAGAAAAACACCGCACCAAGCTGGTACTGAACTTGGGCTCAACGCTGCTGGGCTTGGTGATTACCTGCGCCTTATTGGTCTGGGCACAGCAGCAGGGCGAGCCAGCGACGATGGGCGTTTATTTGCCGGGCAACTGGCCAGCACCATTTGGCATTGCGCTGGCGCTCGATCGCCTCTCGGCGCTGATGTTGGTATTGACCAGCGCTGTCGGGCTGGCGGCGGCGCTGTACGGCTCGGCGCGCTGGTACCGCGCTGGGGTGCATTACCACCCGTTGTTTCAGTTTCAGCTGATGGGCTTGAGCGGTGCTTTTTTGACGGCTGACCTGTTCAACCTGTTCGTATTTTTCGAAATCATGCTGGCCGCGTCATACGGTCTGCTGCTGCACGGCTCAGGCCGGGCGCGGGTGCAGGCCGGGCTGCATTTCATTGCTATCAACTTGGCTGCGTCGTCGCTGTTTTTGATTGGCGTCTCGATGCTCTACGGCCTGACTGGCACGCTGAACATGGCCGATTTGGCGCAGAGCGTCGCTCAAGTCGAAGAAGCCGACCGAGGCCTGCTGCACGCCGCCGCTGGCATTTTGGCGACCGCCTTCCTGATCAAAGCCGCCGTCTGGCCGCTCAACTTCTGGCTGGTGCCGGCCTACAGCGCCGCGACTGCGCCGGTGGGTGCGCTGTTTGCCATCATGACCAAAGTCGGGGTCTACGCCATTTTGCGGCTGTGGACGCTGGTGTTTGGCAGCGAGGCCGGTGCGTCGGCGCAGTTTGGCGGGCTGTGGCTGATCGGCGGCGGCATGGTGACGATGGCCTTTGGTGCGATTGGCATGCTGGGTTCGCAGCGGCTGGGGCACTTGGCCGGTTACGCCGCCATCGTCTCGTCCGGCACCTTGCTGGCGGCAATGGGCTTTGGTCAGAACGGCCTGACGGCGGGTATGTTGTATTACCTGCCCAGCTCGACGCTGGCGGTGTGCGCGCTGTTTTTGCTCAGCGACGTCATCGACCGCTGGAGAAATAGCGACGACAGCGCCGATCCCTACGAGCCGCGCGCCGATGCCGCGCCGTTTTTGAACGCCGAACTGGTGCCGACCGACGGCAGCAACTTGGACGACGACGAAGAAGTGCTGGTCGGGCGCGCCATTCCCGCCGCTGCGGCGTTTGTCGGCCTGTCGTTCATGGCCTGCACCCTGCTGATTGCCGGGCTGCCACCGCTGTCGGGCTTTGTCGGCAAAGTCACCATGCTGACGGCGCTGCTGAACCCGCTGGGCCTAGGCTCCTCGGCCGGGCTGCGGCCGGGCTGGATTGGTTGGACGTTTATGGCGCTGCTGATTGCTTCGGGCCTGCTGGCGTTGATTGCGCTGTCGCGCGCTGGCATTCGCCACTTTTGGGCGGCGCACGACCGCCCGACGCCGCAGCTGCGCGTGTTGGAGGGCCTGCCGATTGCCGCGCTGCTGGCCGCCTGCATCGGCCTGACCTTCGCCGCCGCGCCAGCCATGCGCTTTGCCCAAGCCACCGCCAACGCACTGCACGCGCCCGACACCTACGTGCGCGCCATCTTGTCGGCCAAACCCGTGCCAGCGCCAGCCGCCCAAGGAGAGAAACCATGAAGCGCCTGCTGCCCACCCCCCTGCTATCGGTAGCGCTGTTGTGCCTGTGGCTGCTGCTCAACCACAGCGTCAGCCTCGGTCACCTGCTGCTGGCGGTGATTCTGGCCATCGCCATACCCTTAATGACGGCAGGACTGCGCCCGCTGCCGGTGCGCATTCGCCGCCCCGGCGTCATCCTGCGGCTGATACTGGCGGTGATGGCCGACACGGTGCAATCGAACATCGGCGTGATTCGCCTACTGCTGTCGCCCGGTGCGCCGCGCTATCCGGCCGACTTTGTGCATATTCCACTGCAACTGCGCGACCCCAACGCGCTGGCGGTGCTGGCGACCATCGTCTGCATCACGCCCGGCACGGTGTGGGCAGAGCTCTCGCTCGACCGCAGCATGTTGCTGCTGCACGTACTGGAAGTCGATGACGCCGCCGCCATCGCCGCCCACGTCAAACAGCGCTACGAGCGCCCGCTGATGGAGATTTTTGAATGACGCCGATTTTGTCTTGGGCGCTGCCCTTGGCGCTGCTGATGCTGCTGCTGGCGATGGCCTTTACCTTGGTACGCCTGCTGATCGGCCCGGCCGCGCAAGACCGCGTGTTGGCGCTGGACTGCATGTATTTAAACGCCATGCTCGTCATGCTGGTGCTGGGGCTGATGGACGACAGCAGCAGCTACTTTGAAGCGGCGCTATTGATAGCGGTGCTGGGTTTTGTCGGCTCGACCGCGATGGCCAAATTTTTGCTGCGCGGCGAGGTCATCGAATGAACGATGCATTGCCACCGCTGCTGCCGCTGTGGGCAGAAATCACCGTTGCCGCGCTGGTGCTGATGGGCGCGCTGGTGGCGCTGCTGGGCTCGTTTGGGCTCTTGAGGCTGCGCAGCTTTTTTGAGCGCGTCCACGCCCCGGCGATCATCGCCACGCTGGGCTGCTGGTGCGTGATGTATGGCGCGCTGCTGTACTTTTCTTTTCGCGGCCACGGGCTGGCCATCCACCTGCTGCTGATAGCCGCCTTCATCGCCGTCACCGTGCCAATCACAACCATCTTTTTGATGCGCGCCAGCTTATTTCGCGCCCGCCAAATGGGTAAAAAGGTGCCGCCCAGCTTGAGCACACCCATAGACAGCCAAAGCCGCACTGACCGTTAACCGATGCAGATAAAATAAAAAGTGAGCTACTAGCGCACGTATCTATTGGCTTTGAGCCAATATTAATGCTCAAAGCCAATAGATACGTGCGCTAGCAGCTATCAATTAAAAAGATTCCCGTCTGGGAGACACCGCCATGCGCCTGCTCCACACACTCCCAGCCTTGCTGTTGCCGCTGCTGCTGGTCGGCTGCGCCCTGCCAGCCATGCCCGAGCGCCCGGCCTCTGCGGCGCTGGACGCACAGCAAAGCGCGCAGACGCGGCTGGGGCGGGCGATTGCGCCGCAACTGCTGCTGCACCCGCAGTTGAGCGGCATCTACGCCTTGGTCGATCCGCTGGAAGCCTTTGCCGCGCGCATGTTGCTAGCGCGCGCTGCCGAGCGCAGTTTGGACGTGCAGTACTACATCTGGCGCGGCGACCACACCGGCACGCTGCTGCTGCAAGCGCTCGCTCAAGCCGCAGAGCGCGGTGTGCGCGTGCGCCTGCTGCTGGATGATGGCGGCACTGCCGGCCTAGACCGTGAGTTGGCGGCGCTGGCGCTGCACCCGCAAATAGAAGTGCGGCTGTTCAACCCGTTTGTGCTGCGCTGGCCCAAGCCGCTGGGCTATGTCACCGACTTCAATCGCGCCAATCGGCGCATGCACAACAAATCGTTCACCGCCGACAACCAAGCCAGCATCGTCGGCGGGCGCAATGTGGGCGACGAATACTTTGGCGCCACCGACTTTGACCGCTACTGGGCCAGCGCCTCGGCGTGGCCGGTGCAGGCCATCGTGCCCGCAGGCAACGAGGCCGACTGGACGCAGCTCGACGAGCGCGCCACTGCCGTCGCGGCCTCAGACAA
>JAGNUJ010000171.1 GCA_017987055.1 Giesbergeria sp. | reverse complement strand
GCGCGTAGCGGATGGGGTGACAAAGCCCGTCATTTTGCCAAAGCCGCTGGCGCTGCAGTGCCGGGCAGCACCAAGCGGCCATCGCGCAGCGCTTGCAGCAGCAGGTGCGGTGTGGCGCAGATGTGCGCTTCCAGCGCCAGTTCAAGCTCGGCATGGACGTCGCGTATCAGGCCGGGCAGGGCAAGGCTTGACCGGCCAGCAGCGCGTCTTGATTTTGTCGGGCGGCATCACCGAAGCCGTGGCCGTGGCCGCCGGCGACAACGTCTGCCTGCGCGTGCAGGGCATGGGCAGCGTCTCGCTGCGCTTCGTTTAAGCCACTGAAGGAAATCGCACCATGCCATTTGCCCAGATTTACATGATTGAAGGCCGCACCGTCGAGCAAAAAAGAGCCGTGATTGAAAAAGTCACCCAAGCGCTGCACGAAGCCACCGGCGCGCCAGTGGAGAACGTGCGCGTCTGGATTCAAGACGTGCCCAAAGAAAACTGGGGCATTGCCGGCGTTAGCGCCAAAGACTTGGGGCGCTAACGCATCTTTTTTGATAGCTACTAGCGCCGGTATTTAAAGGGCTAGAGGCTGTTTAGAGCATAAATTCGTAATCTACGGTGATGGGCGCGTGGTCGGAGAATTTCTCGCCCTTATAGATGTGCTCGCTGCGCGCCAGCGCCGCCAGCGCCGGCGTTGCCAAGTGGTAGTCGAGGCGCCAACCGACGTTGTTGGCATAGGCTTGGCCGCGGTTGCTCCACCAGGTGTAGGCGGCATCGGTGGCATCGGGCTGCAGCTGGCGGTAGACATCGACCAAACCGCCGCCAGCGGTTTCTTTAGATTGCAGCAGCTGCGTCATCCACGCGCGCTCTTCGGGCGTAAAGCCGCTGTTTTTTTGGTTGCTGCGCCAGTTTTTCAGGTCGATCTGCTGGTGGGCGATGTTGATGTCGCCACACAGAATGAACTCGCGCTGGGCTTGGGCGCGCTGCAGGTGTGGACGCATTTCGGCCAAAAATCGAAACTTGGCCAGCTGGCGCTCCTCGCCCGAGGAGCCGCTGGGAAAGTAGGTGCTGATGATGGACAGCTTGCGCGCTGGCGTGTCAAAGCGCAGCTCCACGTAGCGCCCTTCGGCGTCAAATTCGGGCGAGTTAAAACCGACGACCACGTCGCTGGGCGCGTGGCGCGTGTAGATGCCGACGCCCGAATAGCCCTTTTTCTGCGCAAAATGAAAGTAGCCCTGCAGACCGGCCAGCTGCTCGAATTTGCCTTGCACGTCGGATGCAATCGCCTTGAGTTCTTGCACGCAAATACAATCCGGCTGCGTGGCGGCCATCCATTTTTCGACCCCTTTGCTGGTGGCCGAGCGGATGCCGTTAAGGTTGAGGCTGGTTAACTTAAACAAGGAATTTCCCATGGTGGTTGGTAGCGCGCAAGCACCGCACAGCAGCGGTTTGGCAGAAGAATTTGTGGGTTTTGCCGTCGAATCGGGCGTGCTGCGCTTTGGCGAGTTCAAGACCAAAGCTGGCCGCATGAGCCCGTATTTTTTCAACGCCGGGCTGTTCAACGACGGCGCGCAGATGGATAAGCTGGCGCAATTTTATGCACAGGCGCTGCTGGCCAGCGGCATCGAGTTCGACATGGTGTTTGGCCCGGCCTACAAAGGCATTCCGCTGGCCGCCACCGTCGCCGTCGAGTTGTCGCGGCGCGGGCGCAACGTGCCGTTTGCCTACAACCGCAAAGAAGCCAAAGACCACGGCGAGGGCGGCACGCTGGTTGGCGCGCCGCTGCAAGGGCGGGTGCTGATCATTGACGATGTGATGTCGGCTGGCACCGCTGCGCGCGAGTCGATTGCGCTGATCCAAGCCGCAGGGGCCACGCCCCACGCTGTCGCCATTGCGCTGGACCGCCAAGAAATGGCGACCGAGAACGGCCAAGACGTCGCCCACAGCGCCGTGCAATACGTGCGCCACCAATTGGGATTGCAGGTGTGCGCTATCGCTACGCTGGCGGACTTGTTAGAGTATCTTTCGCACACGGCGGGCGCGCAGATGGCCAGCCACCACGAGCGGGTGCTGGCTTATCGCCAGCGCTACGGTGTTGAGCAGTTAAACACAGCTAAAGACAGTTAAGCGAGGTACATCCTTTGAACAGCAGGCTGGCACGGATTATTGCAACCGGGGGAATGCTGGCGGGTCTTGGCATGGGCACTGGTGCTTGGGCGCAAAGTGGCGGCGCTAGCGGCGGTGCCAGCAGTATTTACACCTGCGTTGATAAAAACGGCCGCAAGCTGACCTCTGACCGCCCGATTGCCGAATGCGTAGATCGTGAGCAGCGCGAGCTGAGTCCTTCGGGCACCGTGCGCCGCACGATCGGGCCGACGCTGACCGCCCACGAGCGCGCCGCCGTTGAGGCTCAGCGGCGCAAAGACAATGAAGAGCGCCTGCGGGCAATCGAGGAGCGCCGGCGTGAGCGGGTGCTGACCACGCGCTACCCCGACAAAGCCACCCACGACATCGAGCGCAACGCTGCTGTCTCTTTGCTCGATGGCGCCAGTATTGCCGCCACCCAGCACATTCAGGCTCTGCGCGATGAACGCCTGCGGCTGGACATGGAGATGGAGTTCTATCGCAACAACCCCAGCAAAGCGCCGATGACGCTGCGCCGCCAGATTGCAGAGAACGAAGAAAACATCCAAGAGCGCCAGCGCTTTTTAGGTGCCCAAGCGCAAGAAAAGCGCCGCATTCACCAGCGCTTTGATGCGGAACTGGCGCAGTTGCAACGCCTGTGGGCTGAGCAAAAAATGCTGCCCAGTCTGGGCGTGCCTGAAACCGCCCCAGCGTTGGTGTCGCCGGGGCGTTGAGTGTTTGGCTGCCTGGATGGCAGCTGGGCAGATTTAAAGCGCGCGCAACCCGGCCGCGTGCCCGCGCGTAAACGCCTCCTCAAACACCGAATAGCCCGACCAGTCGCTGTGCGCAAACGCCAGCCGCGCCGTCGCCGGTGTTGGCAGGCTGCGCGCACGCTCTCCATTTAATAGCTGATAGCGCCCGTGTTTAAAGGGCTGTAGGCCGATTTGGCTTAAAAAATGCTGCATTCCGGGAAGCGCAATCGCCATCGCGTGGCCGTAGCGGGTGATGTCGATGCGCGTGGCGCGTTGGTGGATGTCTGGGTGCGGCTGGCCCAAGCTGCGCAAGATGGCACCCTGCCAGTGCGTCCACGGCTGCTGCTCTAGTTGCGCGCGGCCATTTGGCCTATCGCCCAGCGCTTGGTAGTAGCTCAGCACCGTCGGCGCGGGCATAGGACTGAGCCGCTGGTGCCCCGCGTCCACATAACCCAA
>JAGNUJ010000054.1 GCA_017987055.1 Giesbergeria sp. | reverse complement strand
AGCCCCCCTCAGCAATGAGGGGGGCTTTTGTGCGTTTGGAATTGTTTTTTTTATATATCTAGCTAATTCCAAGGGGGTGGAGCGAAAAATTTGCTTAAATAGTGCATACTAGACATTAAAGCTACGAGTATTCTGACGCCGAACACTCGTCAAGAACCGGCAGCAGCATCTTCCTCTTGATTGTCAATGTTTTTTAATGGGATTAATTAAAAATGGCGATTAGTTTGCAAAAGGGCGGAAACGTCAACCTATCGAAAACAGATCCGAATCTTAAGCAAGTATTGGTAGGTCTTGGGTGGGATGCGCGCTCTACTGATGGCGTAGATTTTGATTTAGATGCTAGTATTTTCATGGTGACTGAAAATGGGCGTGTTCGTTTTGATAGCGACTTCATTTTTTATGGCCAATTGCGATCGCCGTGCGGATCGATTGAGCATACAGGAGATAACCGCACTGGTGAAGGTGATGGCGACGATGAAAGTCTCAAAATCAAGCTGGATAAAGTTCCTACTGAAATTTCTCGGTTGATGGTTGCTGTGACTATTCATGAGGCGCAAGTACGTAAACAGAATTTTGGTATGGTGCGTGGTGCATTTATACGCTTGGTAAATATAGAGACAAACGTCGAAATTACCAGATTTGATCTTTCAGAAGATTATTCAACTGAAACAGCGATGATTTTTGGCGAAATTTATCGCTATGGCAATGAGTGGAAGTTTAAAGCTGTTGGTCAAGGATATGCTGGCGGCCTGAAAGCACTTGCTATTCAGCATGGTGTCAATGTAGGTTAATACATTTTCTACAAATTTTTCAAGGAAATAGTTTATGGCAATCAGTCTACAAAAAGGCGGCAACGTCAATTTGAGCAAAGAAGCTCCTTCGCTTAAGAAGTTGGTCATAGGACTTGGCTGGGATCCACGCGCTACAGATGGTGCAGCTTTTGACCTAGATGGTAGTGCTTTTCTGTTGAAGGCTGATGGCAAGGTACGCTCCGATGCTGATTTCATTTTTTATAACAACCTGAAATCTACCGATGGTTCCGTTGTCCACGCTGGTGATAACACCAGCGGTAGTGGCGAGGGAGATGATGAAAAACTCACGATTGATTTGGCTTTGGTGCCAGCTGAAATCGAAAAAATCACTGTTGGTGTCACGATCCATGATGCTGAAGTTCGCAAGCAGAACTTTGGCATGGTCAGTAAAGCCTATATTCGTTGCCTTGATGCCAATGGAGAGAAGGAAATTGCCCGCTACGATCTTTCTGAAGACAGTTCAACTGAAACTGCAATGATTTTTGGTGAAATCTATCGCGCTGGTAGTGAATGGAAATTCAAGGCGGTTGGCCAAGGTTTTGTTGGCGGCCTCGGCCCTTTGGCGCGATCTTTCGGTATTAATGCCTAATTAAAGTTAGCGCAAATGAGATCCCGCTTGCTGCAAGCTTATGCTTGAAGCTTCGGGATTTTATTTTTTCTTTGACTCATTATCGACATGACCGTATTTAGTTCCACCGGCGATGTAGATCCCTTCCTGCATGTTGCGCTGAACAAAGGTGAGAAAATTTATTGTGAGTCGGATGCGATGGTGATGATGGAAGCCACCTTGGATCTCAAGGGCAGCATCAACGGCGGTATCGGGGCAGCCGTTTTGCGCAGATTTGCTAATGGCGAGTCGTTTTTCCAGCAGCAGATTGAGGCTGTGCGCGGCGATGGGGACTGCCTGTTGTCGCCGACATTGCCCGGCGCGATAGAAATTATTGATGTCGGAACACGGCAATATCTATTAAATGACGGTGCCTTTGTCGCTGCCACCTCGGGCACCGAAATGAAGGTGCGTATGCAAAACATCGGTAATGCCTTGTTTGCGCAATCGGGTGGTTTTTTTGTTATGGAAACTTCCGGCACCGGCCAAGTGGTTGTCTCTGGCTTTGGCTCGATGTTTCAGCTGGAAGTTGCATCAGGCAAGGACATCATTATTGATAACTCTCACGTTGTCTGTTGGGATAGCGCTTTACACTATGAAGTTTCTGTGACCACAGGTAGTGCTGGCAGAGGCATCAGCGGAATGGTGGGTAATCTGGTCAATAGCTTTAAGAGTGGTGAAGGAATTGTGTTGCGCTTCAGTGGTGCAGGTAAAGTTTTTGTTTGCTCGCGTAATCGTGATGCATTTGTGCAATGGATGAAAAAAGAAGTATCTGGTACTAAATCAGGCCGTTGATAGAGGTATTTTTAATTATTCAAGGAGTACCGCATGGCTGTTAGTTTACAAAAAGGTCAGAAAATATCTCTAGATAAGGAAGCTGGTGTTAAATTAACCAAAATTATCATGGGCTTGGGATGGGATGGCGTTAAATCAAAAGGTTTCTTAGGTTTTGGTGGAGGAAAATCTGTAGATATCGACTTAGATGCCTCTTGCATTTTATTTGATGTGCAAGGCAATCAGGTTGATGCCGTCTGGTTCCGGCAACTGAAATCTCAGGATGGCTCGATAGTTCATACCGGAGATAATCGCACCGGTGATGGTGATGGGGACGATGAGCAAATCGTGGTAGATTTGACGCGCGTTCCTGCGCAGGTGAATAGTTTGATTTTTACCGTTAATAGCTTTACTGGCCAGAATTTTTCGCAGATTGAAAATGCAACCTGCCGCATTGTCAATGCAGCCAATAACCAAGAAGTAGCTCGCTTCAACCTGTCTACGCTGGGATCACATAACGCGCAAATCATGGCGAAAATTTATCGACATAACGGTGAATGGAAAATGCATGCGATTGGTGAAATTGGTAATGGTCGCACTTTTGAAGAGCTGATGCCACAAATTAGGCCACACCTTTAAGGTTTGTATGGAGCGTGTCTGGTTCAATAAAACATTTTCCTCCGTCGGCGCTGCTATTCGCCTTATTCGCCAAGCGGATGAAGCGGATGGGTTAGGCAATTACCGGATTGTGTGCAGCAACACTAATCCACATGCACCGGCTTTATTGGCCGCGCATGAATTAGCCGTCGAGCCCAGTGGATTGAAGGGCGATGCTTACATCGCGTGGTGTCTCGACTTCTGCCACTCCCAGCGTATTGGGATTTTTATCCCGGGCAAAGAAGCTAGCCTTATCAGCGCTGCGCGTGAACAGTTTGCGGCGCAAGGCACGCGCGTGCTATGCGCTGCCTCGCAAGAGATGCTGCACCTGCTGCACGACAAGGCGCGCTTTTACCAAACGGTCGATGTACCGCTCACGCCGCCGGCTGCGTTCCGTGTTGTTGAAACCGCTGAAGAATTTGACGTGGCTTACCGCGAACTGCGAAGAGACCATGCGCAGCTGTGTATCAAGCCCTCGGTATCGGTGTATGGGCTAGGGTTTAGCGTGCTGGATGAAGCGCGCTCGAGTGCGCAATTGTTGCTGGAGGGTGTGCAGTACCACATCGGCTTAGACGACTTGCGGCGCGGTTTGGCTACCATGGGTCAGTTTCGCACCATGCTGGTGATGGAATACCTGCATGGCCATGAATTCAGCGTGGATTGTGTTGGCGACAACGGGCGTTTGATTTGCGCGGTGCCGCGCAAAAAATCGCTGCTCGCCGGTCAAGGCCAAAGCATTGACCTGCGCGATGACATTCTGGAAAGCACTCGCCAGCTCACGGCGGCCTATGGCTTGAACGGTGTTTTCAACGTCCAGTTCCGCGAAGGTCAGAGCGGGCTGGGTTTATTGGAGATTAATCCGCGCATGTCCGGTGGGATTGCCATGGCCTGCCTCGCTGGCCCGAATCTGCCTTACTTGGCCTTGGTCGGATTTGATCGCGGCTTTGACGGCTTGCCCATTCCAGCCATTCGCTCAGGCATACGCGTGGGCGAAATTTCCACCGCGACTGAACTGCAATGAGTGCCTTTCCAGGGGTGCGCATTGAGTTGCCCACCGGCTTGATGGAGTTGAGCGTTGATGCCGGACTTTTCCACCTCGATGACTTGATCGGCTTTGCCGCACGTGCCAATGCCAAGCGCGGCTTTCTGTTTTTGAGCAAAGTGCTGGGCAAACATTGGCCAGTCACGCCGCGCCTGATGTACGACATCCACACCGCGCTGGCAGCGCAAGTACCTGTTGATTTGCCCGGCCCAGTGGTTTTTATCGCACTGGCCGAAACCGCTATTGGTTTGGGGCAAGGCGTTTTTGAAGCCTATCGGGCGGCGCACCCACAGCGTGAAGCCTTGTTCCTGCACACCTCGCGCTACCACGTTAGCGACACGCCAATCATTGAATTTGCCGAGGCGCACAGCCATGCGCCAAGGCAGTTTTTGCACCGCCCCACCGATGCTGCGTTGCAGCGATTGCTGCTGAATGCCCGTTCACTGGTGCTGGTCGATGATGAAGCCAGCACTGGCAACACCTTCTGGAACCTGACTGCTGCATGTCGCACGCTTAACCCGGCGCTGGAGCGGATGCATCTGGCCACTATTACCAACTTTATGGGTGCGCAAGCCAATGCGGCGCTGTCGCAGCGTTTTGGGTTGCCAGTGACGATAGGTGCGGCGCTCAGCGGTGAATACACATTTACCGCCGGCCAGCTGCAGCCGTCGACCGGTGCCGCACAGTTGTTTGAAGCCCATGCAGATCGCGGTGCCAGCGCTGATTTTGGCCGGTTAGGATTGGATCGCTCTCTGGCACAGCCTATCGCACTGGCCGAGCGCTTGCGCGCCGACATTAGTCCCGATGAGCGCGTGTTGGTGCTTGGCACGGGTGAGTTCATGCACATGGCTTTCTTGTTGGGGCGTGCCCTAGAGGATCGCGGCGTCAATACGCTCGTGCAATCGACCACCCGTTCGCCGATTTTGCAATGGGGCGCAGTCAGCCATGTGCTGGCTTTTCCAGACAACTACGGCGAGGGCGTCGAAAACTTTGTCTACAACGTCGTGCCCGGACAATACGATCACGTTTTTATCTGCCACGAAACGCCCCCAAATGCCGCGCTCTACCAATTGGCCGCAGCGGTGAAAGGGCGTCTTTTCCATTTTTTATCTGAGACGCTGAGTGAAGAAATTCCTGTTCGTTGACCTTGACGACACCCTGTTCCAGACCCCTGGAAAATGCGCCGATGAAGTAGACCTGCACCCCGCCGCCTACTTGAAAGACGGCAGTGTTTGCTCCTTCACTACCCCGCGCCAGCGCGCTTTTTTTGCGCTGATGGACCGTGAAATGACCTTGATTCCAGCCACAGCGCGCAATCGCGACGCACTGAGCCGGGTTGATTTGGCGTTCTCCAGCTACGCCATCATTGACTACGGTGGCGTAGTGCTGGAGCCTGGTGGTGCGCTCGATGCCGTTTGGATTGAGACGATGCGCGTTGATATGGCGCGCGCGTTGGACGGCCTGAAAGAGGCGATAGAACTGATCGATGAATATTCAGCGCGCGTCGGCTTGAAGGGGCGGGCGCGTCTGATTGAAGACTACGCCACGCCTTTTTATATCGTCGTCAAAGACCCCGATAAACAGGCCGAACGCCTAGAACGCATTGAGCGCGAAGCCCTAGCGCCGTGGATTGCCAGCGCCGGCCAAGATTTTTACCTGCACCGCAATGGCAACAACTTGGCGGTGCTGCCCAAAACGCTCAACAAGGCACGCGCGGTTAACTACCTGCGCGATCGGCTCGAAGCAGAGCACGGCGACATCCTGACGCTGGGCATGGGCGACAGCCAATCGGATGCGCGCTTCATGGCCGCTTGCGACTACGCCATCGTCCCCAGCGGCACCCAGCTGGCGGCTTTGACGGTGGCTGCGCTATGAGCTTTTGCGGCAGCTACCGCCCAGAAGACGTCACCTTTTTGCTCAAGCGCTTGGCACCGCTGCCGTTGCTGGACGTGGCGCAGAAAGAGCGCCTGATCCAGTCCGGCGCGCGGCACTACAGCGAAATGCTCTCGCCCGAAGCGCTGCCATCGCCGCGTTATCTGGAGATTTTTCAGCAGGCCTGCACTGCCAACCGGCCGCAGATGGCGCGTGACTGTCTGACGCTGGCCGCGTTGATTGCCGCGCGGCGCAGCGGCCCGATCACGCTGGTCTCTTTGGTGCGCGCTGGCACGCCGGTGGGCGTCATCCTCAAGCACCTGCTGCAGCAAGTGATGGGGCGTGGCGCGACTGCAGCGGATGAAGTGACCCATTACTCCGTTTCCATCGTGCGCGACCGGGGCATTGACGAGGTCGCTCTGCAGCACATCTTGCACCAGGGACATGCGCCTGAATCCATCGTCTTCATCGACGGCTGGACGGGCAAAGGCGTGATTTCACAGGTGTTAGAGCAGGCTGTGGGCGACTTCAACCAGCGCCATAGGCTGGCCATCGACGCCGGCCTGTATGTGCTGTCCGACTTGGCGGGCACCGCCGCCTGTGCGGCCTCGTCGGCTGATTATTTGATTCCCTCCAGCATCTTGAACGCCACCGTGTCCGGACTGGTCAGCCGCTCGGTGCTGAACGCATCGATTGGCGCTGGCGACTTTCACGGCTGCGTCTATTACGAAGAATTTGCCGCACACGACCAGTCGCGCGCGTTTGCCGACAGCTTGATTGCCGAGGGCGTGGCGCAGGCGGCGCGCCACAGCTTGCCCGCGCCTGTGCCGGTCGATCGGGCCAAGGTGGCGGCCATTTCGACTGCATTTCTCAACGCCACGATGGCGCGACATGGCATTACCGATGTCAATTTGATCAAGCCCGGCATCGGTGAAGCCACCCGGGTGCTGCTGCGCCGGGTGCCGCGCCTGCTGATACTGCGCGACCCCGAGGCGCCCGATGTCGCCCACTTGAAATTGCTGGCGGCTGAAAAATCGGTGCCTTGCATCGTCGATGCCCGCTTGCCCTACCAAGCGGTTTCTCTGATTCAAAGCGCCTTGGATGGCTGATTGCTGATGGCTGAAAGAAAAATGCTCGGAGCATCGCTTTATGTGCCCGCCACCCACAAAAATTTGCAGCAGATTGCCCGGGGCGAACTGTTGGGAGCGGTGCGCTCGCTGATTTTTTGCACTGAAGATGCGGTGCTGGAAAGTGAACTCGGCGACGCGCTGTGCAATTTGTCATTGGCACTGCAAGCGCTTCCACCGCGCTCCAACATCGACCGCTTTGTGCGCGTGCGCAGCCCCGAGGTGCTGCGGCGCGTCATCGCCATGCCCGGCGCGCAGCGGCTGACCGGCTTTGTGCTGCCCAAAGCGACGCGGCACAACTTTGACGCCTACTTTCAGCAGATTCGCCAAGTCCGCCAAATCAGCAATACCCACTATGGGCTGATGCCGACGCTGGAGACGGTTGAGGTGTTTGACGAGGCGGAAATGAAGCTGTTTCGCCAGTGCCTAGAGCAGCCCGGCGTGCGCGAGCACATTTTGGCGCTGCGCATTGGCGGCAACGACTTGCTGGCCTTATTGGGCATCCGCCGACCGCGTGGCATGACGATTTACCGCACGCCGCTGGGCATGGTGATTTCTCGGCTGGTCACCACCTTTGTGCCCTACGGCTTCGGGCTGACCGCGCCGGTGTTTGAGCATTTGGGGCAGCCGGCCTTGCTGGCGCAAGAAATTGAAGAAGACATTGCCCACGGCCTGATCGGCAAAACCGCCATTCACCCTAGCCAAATTACCCTGATCGAGCAGCACTACCGCGTCCACCACAACGACATGGAAGCGGCGCTGCGCATCATGGACCGCGCCAGCCCGGCGGTCTTCAAAATGCACGACTCGATGTGTGAAGTCGCCACCCACCGCGCTTGGGCGCACAGTGTGGTCGAGCAGGCGCGGGTGTTTGGCATACGCCATGCCGACACCGAAATTGACGCCAATCCTCCCCTCAGCGCAGCCTAAGCGCACCTGAAGAAAGCTTAAACAATGACCGATTTCACGCGTGGACAAAAAGGAAAACTGGCGGACATGCAGTGCAGCGGCGCATTTCCGGTGGTGCTGGCGCTGGCGGCGCAGGGCATGGAAATCGATATCAGCTGCTTTGGCCTAGACGCCAACGGGCAGCTGTCGGACGACCGCTACATGGTGTTTTTCAACCAAAAGTCCTGCCCCGGCGGCGGCGTAGCGCTCGAATTACAGAACAACGGCGCGACCTTCACGGTAGATGTCGCGCGCCTGCCCGATTCAATCCACAAGCTGGTGTTTACCGCCGCCATCAGTGGCGAGGGCACGATGCGCCAACTCGGCGCCAGTTCGATGCGCTTGGGCAGCACCAGCTTTGCCTTTGCTGGCGCTGATTTTCAGGATGAAAAAGCCGTCATTGTTGGCGAAATTTACCAGCGCGACGGCCAGTGGCGCTATGGCGCCGTCGGCCAAGGCTTTAGCGGCGGACTGGCCGCCTTGCTGAAGCACTTTGGCGGCACTGAGGCGTCACCAGCACCAACTCCTGTGCCCGCCCCAGAAGCTAAAAAAGTCTCGCTGTCCAAGATCACGCTGGAAAAGCGCGGCGACAAAATCTCGCTCGAAAAGACCGGCAGCCGCGGCTTTGGCCGCACCCGCGTCAACCTGAAATGGGAGCAAAACGCCGCTCCTGCGCCGGTGCAGACGAAAAAGCCAGGCTTTCTCGATCGGATGCTGAGCCATCGGCCTGTCCGCGCCAGCCAAGGCATAGACCTCGACTTGGGTTGCTTTTTTGAGTTGGCCGATGGCTCGCCCGGTGCGGTGCAGGCGCTGGGCGAGAGCTGGGGCAATTTCAATCTACCGCCTTACGTCCAGCTCGACAGCGACGACCGCTGCGGCACCAGCACCGACGGAGAAAACATTTTCATCAACGGCGACCAGTTCCATCAGCTCAAGCGGGTGCTGATCTTCACCTTCATCTATGACGGCGCGCCCAATTGGGCGGCCACCAACGGCGTGGTGACCATTGAGGTGCCGGGTCGCGCGCCGGTGGAAGTGCGGCTGGACAACGGCACCAACGCCTCGATGTGCGCCATTGCCATGATCGAGAACCACGGCGGCAACTTGCAAATCACCAAGCTGGTCGAATACTTTGAGCACGCCAGCGGCAAGAGCACCCACCAGCAGGTCAGCGAGCGTTTTGGCTTTGGCCTGCGCTTCAAAGCCGGCACCAAAGACTGAGCCGGCTGCTGACGGCTTATGGCTTACGCCTCGCCCAAATACACCGCGCCATCGACAAACACCTTCAACTCGCGCTGGCCAAACGCCGTCCACGTCTCGTTGCTGGTCAGCGGTGCGGTGACGATGACAGCCACCTTGTCGTTGGGCGAGGTTTGGGTCGAAAAATCGACGTGCAAATCTTCGTCGGCCAACTGCGCGGCGGCAAACGGGTGGCACCGCTCCAGATAAAACAGGTGGGTCGAGGCGTGCGCCCACAGCGCTTGGCCGTTTGAGAGCAAAAAGTTGAAGGTGCCGTGCGGCGCAATCTGCGCCGCCAGCTCGCGCAGCGTCAGCGTCAACTCGCCAATGCTGGGGACTTGGGCGTGCGATTTGGCCAGCTCTTGCATGATCCAGCAGAAGGCGTGCTCGCTGTCGGTGGCGCCCACCGGGCGAAAACAGCCGTGCAGGCGCGGGCGAAAGTCTTTCAGGTCGCCGTTGTGCGCAAACACCCAATAGCGTCCCCACAGCTCGCGCACAAACGGGTGGCAGTTTTGCAGAGCGACAGCGCCCTGCGTGGCTTTGCGGATGTGCGAGATGACGTTGCAGCTTTGGATCGGGTAGCGGCGAATCAAGTCGGCCACCGGCGAGTCGAGGGCGCGCTGGTGATCCACAAAATGGCGCACGCCCTTGTCCTCAAAAAACGCAATCCCCCAGCCATCGCTGTGGTCGTCGGTGTTGCCGGCGCGCTGGGCAAAGCCGCTAAAGCTGAAGGTCACGTCGGTGGGCGTGTTGCAGTTCATCCCCAAAAGTTGGCACATGGCAGATTTCGTCCGAGAGTTTTTTGAGTGATTAAAGCGATGTGCCGCGCGCGCAGGCCGGGCAAATGCAGCGCTGACCGCGCTCGGCCTCGGGGATGAGCGCCAATGCTTCCGCTGCAATCGCCGTGCCCATGCACCAGCACGACGCTGGCGGCTGTTGGTTTGCAATGGCGCACTGGTT
>JAGNUJ010000053.1 GCA_017987055.1 Giesbergeria sp. | reverse complement strand
GGCCACTTGCTGTAGTCCTTGATGCCTTGGCGAATTTCTTCATCGTCGAGCACGTTGACGGTGGTGATGGCTTTCTGATCGACACCGCAGGCTTTGAGCACTTGGATGGCGCGGCCCGAAAAACCGCACATCGGAAAACTGGCCGTGCCTTTCATGAACAGCAGCACGTCGCTGGATTTGACGAGATCGTCGATGCGTTTCTGGGTATCGCTCATGAAAACTCCGATAGGTAAAAAGATGACAACCGCGTGATTATTTCACTGACGGCCACTGCGCGCCCGAACATCGCGCGATGCCGGCGAGGTCTTTGCGGCTTTGCACCTCGGCAAAGCCAGCCGAGCGCAGCAGCGCCTGCACCGCCTCGGCCTGCTCCCAGCCGTGCTCCAGCAGCAGCCAGCCGCCGGGCAACAGGTGCGAGGGCGCTTGGGCGACGATGCTGCGGATGTCATCGAGCCCATCGGCGCCGCTGGCCAGCGCCTGCAGCGGCTCGTGGCGCAGCGCGGCCAAATGCGGGTCGGCAGCGGCGATGTAAGGAGGGTTGGAGGCGATCACATCAAACTGCCCCGCCACGCCGCGCAGCCAGTTGCCGCGCGCAAACTGCACCGCCAAGCCCAGCCGCGCCGCGTTGGCTTGGGCCACGGCCAGAGCGTCGGCACTAGCATCGACGGCGCTGACCTGCGCATCCGGGCGCTGGTGTTGCAAGGCCAGCGCGATGGCGCCGCTGCCAGTGCCCAAATCCAGCACGCGCGGTGCGGGCAGCGGTGCCAGCAGCTGCAGCGCCCAATCGACCAAGGTTTCGGTGTCCGGGCGCGGGTCGAGCACGCGGGCATCCACCTGCAGCGTCAGGCCGTAAAACTCTTTCATCCCGCGCAGATAGGCCACCGGCTCGCCCGCAGCGCGGCGTTGGCACAGGGCGATAAACCGCGCCTGCTCAGATGGCGCCAGCGTGTCGGTGTCGTGCGCCAGCAGCCACGCGCGGCCCGCATCGGCGCGGTTGAGTATGTGCAGCAGCAGCAACTGGGCGTCGATGCGCTCTAGGCCGAGTGCTTGGGCTTGCGCCAAGGCATCGCGCAATGTGGTGATAGCGGTCATTTTGCTTTGTTTTTGATAGCTGCTAGCGCAGGTATCTAAAGGGGTAGAGGCCAATTTGACTGTATTTTTAGCCGTTTTGAGTTGTTTTACCGCTGCCCAGAGCGTTCCAACTCCGCCAGCAGCTCGGCTTCGCGGGCGTGTTGCAGCGCTTGCAGCACCTCGCCCAAGTCGCCTTCCATCACGTACAGCAGCTTGTACAGCGTCAGGTTGATGCGGTGGTCGGTCAGGCGGCCCTGCGGAAAGTTGTAGGTGCGGATGCGGTCGCTGCGGTCGCCGCTGCCAATCAAGCCCTTGCGCTCGGCGGCCTCTTTGGCAGCGCGTTCGCTGCGCTCTTTTTCTTGGATACGCGCTTGTAGCACTTGCAGTGCTTTGGCCTTGTTGGCGTGCTGGCTGCGCCCGTCTTGGCACTCGGCGACGATGCCGGTGGGCAGGTGCACCACGCGCACAGCGGAATCGGTCTTGTTGATGTGCTGGCCGCCGGCGCCGCTGGCGCGGAAGGTGTCGATGCGCAAATCGGCCGGGTTGAGCTTGATGGCCTCCTGCGCGTCCGGCTCGGGCATCACGGCGACGGTGCAGGCGCTGGTGTGGATGCGGCCTTGGGTTTCGGTCGTCGGCACGCGCTGCACGCGGTGGCCGCCGGACTCAAAGCGCAGCTGGCCGTAAATGCCGTCGCCAGCAATGCGCAGCACGATTTCTTTGTAGCCACCCAGCTCGGCGGCGTGCTCGCTGACGATTTCCACCGCCCAGCCGACGCGGTCGGCGTAGCGCATGTACATCCGCGCCAAATCGCCAGCGAACAGCGCCGACTCGTCGCCGCCGGTGCCAGCGCGGATTTCGACAAACGCATTGCGTGCGTCATCGGGGTCTTTGGGCAGCAGCAGGCGCTGCAGCTCGTCTTCCAGCGCCAGCAACTCGGCCTCTGCGCTGTCGATTTCTTCTTGCGCCATCTCGGCCATGTCCGGGTCGGCCAGCATCTCCTGGGCGCCGGCCAAGTCGCTGCTGCGCTGGCGCCAGCGGGCGTAGCGCCCGGCAATTTGCGTCACTTCGGCGTGCTCGCGCGAGAGCAGGCGGTACTGCGCCATGTCGCCCATGATGTCTTCGCGCGAGAGCAGAAAGTCAAGCTCGCCCAAGCGCCGGGCGTAGCGCTCCAGCTGGTTTTGGAGAAATGGTTGCATAAAAATAGAGGGGTTTAGCTACGAAAACTGTAGCTAGTAGCGCTGGCCGGATGGCCGCTAGAGGGCTTTTTTGCTCTGCGAACGCAGAAACAGGCGCGAGGCGGTGTGCGCCGTTTGGCTGCGCGCAGCCGGATCGGCGTTGCGCAGTTCGGCCATCGTGCCGTGCAGCATTTTTTTGGCGACACCGCGCGACAGGGCTTCGAGCACCGCGTCGATGTCTTCGCCGCGCGCCAGCCGCCGGCGTGCGCGCGCCAGCTCGGTGGCACGCCACGTGTCGGTTTGGCCTTGCAATTGCAAAATCAAAGGCACCACGCCGTGCTCGGGGTCGCGCTGGTCCATCCAGTGCAGAAAGCTTTGCACGCCAGCGTCGATGATGGCCTCGGCCTGCTCGACGGCGGCTTGGCGGCTGGCCTGCGCGGTTTGCACCACGCTGGCCAAGTCGTCCACGGTGTAGAGGTATACGTCTTCGAGCTGTTTGACTTCCGGCTCGATATCGCGCGGCACCGCCAAATCGACCATGAACATCGGGCGGTGGCGGCGCTTTTTGAGGGCGCGTTCGACAGCGCCCAAGCCGACGATGGGCAGCGTGCTGGCGGTGCAACTGACGACGATGTCGAACTCGTGCAGGCGCTCGGGCAGGTCGGCCAAGCGCAGCACTTCGCCGCCAAAGCGGGCGGCGAGTTTTTCGCCGCGCTCCAGCGTGCGGTTGGCAATGGCGATGGCGGCCGGCGTGCGCGCGGCAAAGTGGGTCGCCGTCAGCTCGATCATTTCGCCGGCGCCGACAAACAGCACCCGCGTTTGGCTTAAATCTTCAAACAGCTGGCTGGCCAAGCGCACCGCAGCGGCGGCCATGCTGATGCTGTGCGCGCCAATTTCGGTGGAAGTGCGCACTTCTTTGGCGACGGCAAAGCTGCGCTGAAACAGCTGGTTGAGCGTCGAGCCCAGCGCGCCGGCGTGGTCGGCGGCGCGCACCGCGTCTTTCATTTGGCCGAGAATTTGCGGCTCGCCCAGCACCATCGAATCGAGCCCGCTGGCGACGCGAAAGGCGTGGCGCGCCACCGGACCTTCTTCCAGCGTGTACGAGTGCGCGCGCAGCACGTCGCTGCTGACGCCGCCGCTGCGCGCCAGCCAGTCGAGCGTGTAATCGAGCGCCGCGTGGTCGCCGGCGCAATAGATTTCGGTGCGGTTGCAGGTGGAGATGATGGCCGACTCGACGCTGCGCTGGGCGCTATCGCCCTGCCCCAGCGCTTGGCGCAGGCCGTGCAGCGTGGGCGCGATTTGATCGACCGCAAACGCAAAACGACCGCGCAGATCAAGCGGCGCGGTGGTGTGGTTAATGCCTAAAGCCCAGACTGCCATTTTCGAATTATAAAATTTGTTGCAGCTGTGCGCCGCTGGTGCGCGCACAAACCTTGACCTGCATTAGTTGTATGACCCCTTTTTTAGCCTTCAACCACCTGTTGCATTTTGTCGGCCCGGCTGCGGGGGTGGCGTTGGTGCTGTGCGTGGGGACGCTGGTTTTTTGGTCAAAACGGCCTGTAGCCCTTTCGTGGCCTGCGCAGCTAGCTCTTAATTTCATAGTTGGTTGCGCGGTGCTGCTGGCCGGGCTGTGGTGGGATGGGCGCGACGGCCAGATGCTGACCTACGCCGCGCTGGTGCTGGTGTGCGCCAGTTGCCAGTGGCCGGTGCTGCGCGGCTGGCGCGATTGAGGCAGAAGCGCTCAATTTAGGCCAGCAACGCCTGCGCAAATTCGCGCGCGCTGAAGGTTTCCAAGTCTTCCAGCTTTTCGCCAACGCCGATGAAGTACACCGGCAGCGGGCGCTCTTGCGCAATCGCGGCCAGCACGCCGCCTTTGGCCGTGCCGTCGAGCTTGGTGATGATCAGCCCGGTCAGCTGCAGCGCATCGTCAAAGGCGCGCACTTGGGCCAGCGCGTTTTGGCCGGTGTTGCCGTCAATCACCAGCAGCACTTCGTGCGGCGCAGTCGCATCGGCTTTGGTGACGACGCGGCGGATTTTTTTCAGCTCCTCCATCAGGTGCAGCTGCGTTGGCAGGCGTCCGGCGGTATCGACCAGCACCACGTCTTTGCGCCGCGCTTTGCCGGCGGTGACGGCGTCAAAACTCACGGCGGCCGGGTCGCCGCCTTCTTGGCTGACGATTTCAACCAGATTGCGGTCGGCCCACACCGTGAGTTGCTCGCGCGCGGCAGCGCGGAAGGTGTCGGCGGCGGCCAGCAGCACGCTGGCGCCTTCGTTGGCCAAGTGCTTGGTCAGCTTGCCAATCGAGGTGGTTTTGCCGGCGCCATTCACGCCCGCGACCATCACCACGGTGGGCTGGTGCTGGCCGATGACCAGCGCTTTTTCTAGCGGCTGCAGCAGCTCGGTCAGGCCTTGCGCTAGCAGCTCTTTGACGGCGGCGGGGTCGGTGGCTTTGCTTTCTTTGACGCGGCGCTTCAAGTCGTTTAGCAGCCACTGCGTGGCTTTGACGCCGGTGTCGGCCATCAGCAGCGCTTCTTCTAGCTCTTCGTAGAGCTGCTCGTTAATCTTGGTGCCGGTAAACACCGTGGTGATGCTGGAGCCGGTCTTGCGCAGACCGCTTTTCAGCCGCTCGAGCCAGCCGCTGCGGGCGCTGGCGGGTGTCGCATCGGCTGCCGTGGCCAGCGCCACTGGCAGTTGTGCGGGCGCTGCTTTGTCTTTGCTGCCAAATGGCTTGCGCAGCCACGCCATCGCGCCATGAGCGGCGGGCGTGGCGGGCGTGGCTGGCGCTGCAGCCGGCGCTTGAACGGTGGCGGGCGCAGCGGCCTTGACAGGCGCGGCAGCGGGCGTTGGCTGCGCGTCGGCAGCAGGCGCTGGGGGGGATTTTTTTTTGAAAAAGCTGAACATTGCGGGGTTCTTAGAATCACGCCATTCTATGAAACACGCTATCACCTTATTGGGCCTGCTGGCCTGCCTCACCGCCACAGCCCAAGCTGCGGCGCTTTCTAACCCTGCGGCGGCTGCATTGCCCAGCAAGGCACCGGCCTCGGGCGCTCAGCAGTTCACGCTGTCCAACGGCATGACGCTGTTGGTGCAGCCCGACCGGCGCGCGCCGACGGCGATGCACATGGTGTGGTTGCGCGTTGGGTCTATGGACGAGGTCGATGGCACTTCGGGCGTGGCCCACGTGTTGGAGCACATGCTGTTCAAAGGAACCAAGAAAGTGCCTGCGGGCGAGTTCTCGCGCCGCGTTGCCGCGCTGGGCGGACAAGAAAACGCCTTCACCAGCCGCGACTACACCGGCTACTACCAGCAAATTCCCGCCGACAAGCTCGAAGCGGTGATGCGCTTGGAGTCCGACCGCTTTGCCCACAACCAGTGGCCTGACGAAGAATTTCGCAAAGAGCTGGAAGTCGTCAAAGAAGAGCGGCGCATGCGCACCGACGACCAGCCGCGCGCGCTCTTGATGGAGCAACTGCACGCGGCGGTGTTTACCGCCTCGCCTTACCGCCGTCCGGTGGTGGGCTGGATGAGCGACTTGGACGCCCTGACGCCCGATGACGCGCGCCAGTTTTACCGCCGCTGGTACGTGCCGGCCAACGCCGCCATCGTCGTCGCCGGTGATGTGGACGTGCAGCGTGTGCGCGCGCTGGCTGAAAAATACTATGGTGCCATTCCCGCCCGCGCCGTGCCCGCGCGCAAACCGCGCACCGAGCCGGCCCAGCCGGGTCTGCGCCGCATCACGGTCAAAGCGCCGGCCGAGCAGGCGTATGTGGCGCTGGCGTTTCGCGCGCCCAGCTTGCAGCGGCTGGACGCTTTGACCGCGACCGACCAAGACGCGCTGGCGCTGGTGGTGCTGTCGGCGGTGCTGAGCGGTTACGACGGCGCGCGTTTGGAGCGCGCCCTGGGCCAAGGCGAAGGCCGCGTTGCCGACACCTCGGGCAGCAGCGCCGACGTACTCGGGCGCGGCCCGAGCCTGTTTTATTTGAGCGGCGTGCCCGCCCAAGGCAAAACCGCCCAGCAGGTCGAAGACGCCCTGCGCGCCCAAGTGGCGCGTGTCGCCAGCGAAGGCGTGAGCCCGGCCGAGCTGGAACGCGTCAAAACCCAGTGGGTGGCCAGCACCGTCTACCAGCGCGACTCGCTCAGCAGCCAAGCCGGTGAACTGGGCAGCAACTGGGTGCAAGGCTTGCCGCTGGACGCCGAGGAGCGCACTTTGGCGCTGCTGCGCAGCGTCACGCCCGAGCAGGTGCAGTCGGTGGCGCAGCGCTACTTTGGCGACGACCAACTGACGGTGGCCACCTTGGCACCACAGCCGCTCGACCCGAACCGCAAACGCCCTGCTGCCCCCGCCGCCGGCACGCGCATCCACTGAATCCCGCAGCAGAAAGTTATTGATGTTTACTCTGAAAAAGATAGCTGCTCGCGCTTGCTGCATAAGCGCTGGAGTGCTTTTTTATACCCAATCGGCGTGGGCTTTGCTGCCGATTGAGCACTGGAGCGAGCCCAGCGGCGCGCAGGTCTGGCTGGTCAACAGCCCCGGCATTCCTATGGTCGATGTGCAAATCGACTTTGACGCTGGCGAGCGGCGCGACCCGCCCGCGCAAGCGGGCTTGGCCAGCGCCGTGGCCACGGTGCTGCCCAAGGGCGTGCGTGCGGTCGATGGTGCTTTTGCTGCTCCGGCGCTGGACGAAAACCAGTTGGGCGAGGCGTGGGCCGACCTCGGCGCTGGTTTGAGCCTGTCGGCCAGTAACGACGCCTTCAGCCTGTCGCTGCGCTCGTTGACCGAGCCGGATTTGCTGGGCAAAGCGGTGCAACTGGCCGCGCGCCAACTGGCCGAGCCGGCGTGGCCGCAAGACATTTGGCAACGCGAGCGTCAGCGCTGGAGCGCCGCCATACGCGAATCCAACACCCGCCCCGGCACCGTGGCCGGTGATGCCTTTGCCGCCGCCGTCTATGGCAGCCACCCGTACGGCTTGCGCGTGACCGAAGAGACGCTGGCGCGCATCAGCATGGCCGATATGCAGCAGTTTTATGCGCAGTACGTGCAGCCCTGCCGCGCGCGCATTGCCATCGTTGGCGCGGTCGATCGCGCCCAAGCGCAAACGCTGGTGGGCCAGTTGCTGGCGCGTTTGCCGGCCAGCACGCCAGCGCAGTGCGCGCCGCTGCCGCCGGTGACCGAGGTGCAGCCGCTCAGCAACGCAGTCGAAAAAAACATTCCCTTTGACTCGGCGCAGGCCTATGTGCTGATCGGCCAGCCGGGCTTTAAACGCAGTGACCCGGACTTTCTGGCGCTGCTGGTGGGCAACCACATTTTGGGCGGCGGTGGCTTCACCGCGCGCCTGACCAACGAGGTGCGCGAAAAGCGCGGCCTGACCTACGGCGTCACCAGCCATTTCGCGCCGGGCCTGAACGCCGGTGCGTTTGTGATTGGCCTGCAAACCCGCCCCGACCAAGCCGCACAGGCGCTGCAAGTGGCGCGCGAGACGCTGCAGCGCTACGTCGCCGACGGCCCCACCGCCGCCGAACTGCGCGCCGCCAAAGACCACCTGATCGGCGGCTTTGCCCTGCGCATTGACAGCAACCGAAAGCTCTTGGGCAACGTCGTCAACATTGCCACCAATGGCTTGCCGCTGGACTATTTGGAAGACTGGACCCAGCGCGTCGAAGCGCTGACCACCACCCAAGTACGCGCCGCCGTGCAACGCAAACTGCAACCCGACCGCATGGTCACCATCGTGCTGGGAGCACAGCCATGACCCGTATGAAACCCGCCCAAGTCGAAGCCGCTCTGCGCGCGCCGCCCACTGCAGCGGCTGCAGCCGAGCCGAAAAAAGCCGCTGCCCCAAAAAACCACCTCAAAGCCTTCAAAGCGCCCACTGGCGCCGGCCAAATCCGCATCATTGGCGGCCAGTGGAAGCGCACGCGTCTGCCCGTCGCCCAGCACCCCGGTCTGCGCCCAACGCCCGACCGGGTGCGCGAGACGCTGTTCAACTGGCTTGGCCAAGACCTGAGCGGCTGGCGCTGCTTTGACGCCTTTGCCGGCACCGGCGCGCTGGGGCTGGAGGCGGCCTCGCGCGGCGCGGCGGCGGTGCAGTTGGTCGAGAGCGAAGCCGCCTTGGTCACGCAACTGGGCAAGCTGTGCCAGCGCTTGGAGGCCACCAGCGTGCAACTGCGCCGGGGCGATGGCGTGGCGTTGCTGCGCCAGTGCGCGCCGGCCAGTCTCGATTTGGTGCTGATTGACCCGCCGTTTGGCAGCGACTTGTTTACGCCGGCGCTGCAAGCCGCCGCCCGCGCCCTCAAGCCCGAAGGCTTTGTCTATCTGGAAGCCGCCAGCCGGTGGACGGATGAGCTGCTGGCACCGCTTGGCCTGGCGCTGCAGCGCCACCTGCGCGCCGGTGCGGTACACGCGCATTTGCTGGCCTTAAAGAAAGATTAAACAATCAAATTTGATAGCTGATAGCGCACGTATTTAAAGGGCTAGAGGCACTTTTGACTTGATTTTTTCGGTAATAACACCCTTAGGAGACCTTTTGCCATGAGCCGCAACGTCCTTGCCGTCTACCCCGGCACCTTTGACCCGCTGACGCTGGGCCACGAAGACTTGGTGCGCCGCGCCGCGCAGATGTTTGACCAAGTCATCGTCGCCGTGGCAATGGCGCACCACAAAAAAACCCTGTTCACTTTGGACGAGCGCATGGAAATGGCGCGCGAGGCGCTGAGCGATTGCCCGCAAGTGCGGGTCGAAGCGTTTGATGGCCTCGTCACCACCTTTGCCGCCGCGCGCGATGGCAACGTCATGGTGCGCGGCCTGCGCTCGGGCACCGACTTTGATTACGAGTTTCAGCTCGCCGGCATGAACCACGCGCTGGTGCCCGAGCTAGAGACGGTGTTTTTGACCCCGCCCAGCCAATACCAATTCATCAGCAGCACGCTGGTGCGCGAGATTGCGACGCTCGGCGGCGATGTGGCGCAGTTTGTTTCGCCCTCGGTGCTGCAGAGGTTGATGGCCAAAGTGCAGCCATAAAAAAAGCCGTGGCCCGCGCAAATTGCGGGCCACGGCTTTTTAGGTTTTCAGCGCGGAATTAAGGGCGCACAACGATGCTGTTGCGCACTTCGCGCACGTGGTTGGTGCCACGGGCAATGGATTCGGCGCGGTCTTTTTCAGATTGCGACTTGGCAAAGCCAGACAGCTGCACCGTGCCGTTCAAGGTCTCGACGCTAATCGCTGCGGCGGAGACCGATTTGTCTTCGGCCATCTTGGCTTTGACGGCGGTGGTGATGCCAGCGTCATCGACATACGAGCCGACGGTTTGCTGGTTGCGGGCCACCGAGCAGCCGGTAGAGACGATGGTGATGCCGGCCAGTGCGGCAAAGGCGAGAGCGCGTGCGTATTTCATGGTTCTTTTTCTTTCTAGGTTGTGTGCTGCGAGCACGGGTGTGGAAGGGGTTAACCACTGCCAGAGTGTGACTTATTTTTAGTCGCCGCGCCGGCGCAACAAGGCGGCGCTGGCCAGTGCCAAGGCAGCGCCGACGGTGGCGGCAATGGCGATGGATTTGCCCGGCTGCTCGGTTACGTAGCGGCTGGTGCTTTCCGTGTACTTGTCCACAGTCTCTCGCACTTTGGCGCTGGTGTCGGCGCAGTAATTGATGCTGCGCTCGGCAAAGGCTTGCGCTTTGTCTATCGAGGCACTGGTGGCATCTCGGGTGGCGCTGACAGCGCTTTGGGCGCTTTGCACAACGTTGTCTGTGAGGTCGCGGGCCTTATCCTCCAATTGGTGGAGGGCTTCGGTGGCGGTGTGTACGGTTTTTTCGGCAGAAAACGGGGTTTTCAT
>JAGNUJ010000170.1 GCA_017987055.1 Giesbergeria sp. | reverse complement strand
ATGGCGATGGGCGAGCGCACGCCGCTGGCCGCCATCAACGCACCCGCCTCTGGCCGCATGGCCGTCGCTGAGGCGATTACCAACCTGCTGGCCGCGCCGATTGAATTGCCCCGCGTCAAGCTGTCAGCCAACTGGATGGCAGCGTGCGGCGAGCCCGGCGAAGACGCGGCGCTGTACGCCACCGTCAAAGCCGTCGGCTTGGAGCTGTGCCCGGCGCTGAACGTGTCGATTCCGGTCGGCAAAGACTCGCTGTCGATGCGCACCCAGTGGCAGCACAACGGCGAGGCCAAAAAGGTGGTCTCGCCGGTCAGTTTGGTGATTACGGCCTTTGCCACGCTGGCGGACGTGCGCGGCACGCTGACGCCGCAACTGGACGCGACCGAGGACGACACCACGCTGGTGCTGGTTGATTTGGGTAAGGGCCAGTGCCGCATGGGCGGCAGCATCTTGGGGCAAGTGCTGGGCCAAGCCGGTGACGAAGTGCCCGATTTGGACGACGCGCAAGACCTGAAAAACCTGGTCAATGCCATCAACGCTTTGCGCGCCCAAGGCCAAATCCTCGCCTACCACGACCGCAGCGACGGCGGCTTGCTGGCAGCGGTGGCCGAAATGGCCTTTGCCGGCCATGTGGGCGTGGCGCTGAACGTCGATATGTTGGTCACCGAAGGCGACGGCATCAGCGACAGCCGCATGGAAACCGGCGACGCCAAAAACTGGGCGCAGCAAGTCAGCGCCCGGCGCGAAGAGCTGACGCTCAAAGCGCTGTTCAACGAAGAGCTGGGCGTGGTGCTGCAAGTGCGCACCGCCGAGCGCAACGCCGTGATGCACACCCTGCGCGCGCACGGCCTGTCCAAGCACAGCCACTTTGTCGGCAAAACGCGGCCGCTGTCGTCCAGCATCGACGCCGGCAAGGGCGAGTTGCAAGTCTGGCGCGACGCCAAAAACGTCTTCAGCGCACCGCTGGTCGATTTGCACCAAGTCTGGGACAGCGTCAGCTGGAAGATTTGCCAGCAGCGCGACAACCCGCTCTGCGCCGACGCCGAGCACGCCGCCGCTGGTGCGCCAGCCGACCCCGGCCTGCACCTGCACCTGACGTTTGACCCAGCGGTCAACGTCGCCGCGCCGTATTTGAATCTGTCGCGCCCCAAAGTGGCGGTGCTGCGCGAGCAGGGCGTCAATTCGCACATCGAAATGGCCTACGCCTTCACCGAGGCCGGCTTTGAAGCCCACGACGTCCACATGACCGACTTGCAATCGGGCCGCGCGCGGCTGCAAGACTTCGCCGGCGTGGTCGCTTGCGGTGGTTTCAGCTACGGCGACACGCTGGGCGCGGGCATTGGCTGGGCGCGTTCCATCACCTTCAATCCGGTACTGGCGGCGCAGTTTCAGGGCTTCTTTGGCCGCAGCGACACCTTCGCTTTGGGCGTGTGCAACGGCTGCCAAATGTTTGCCGAGCTGGCCGACATCATCCCCGGCGCGCAGGACTGGCCGCGCTTTACCACCAACCAAAGCGAGCGCTTTGAAGCGCGCCTGTCGCTGGTCGAGGTGCTGGAGTCACCCAGCCTGTTCTTTGCCGGCATGGCCGGTACGCGCCTGCCGATTGCCGTCTCGCACGGCGAGGGCTTTGCCAACTTTGAGCGCCGTGGCAATGCCGAACGCGCAGTGGCGGCGATGCGCTTTGTCGATCACCACGGACAGGCTACCGAGCAGTACCCGTTCAACCCGAACGGCAGCGCGGGCGGTTTGACGGCAGTGACCACCGCCGACGGGCGCTTCACGGCCATGATGCCGCACCCCGAGCGGGTGTTTCGCAACGTGCAGATGAGCTGGACAGACCTGAGTGCCAGCGGCGGCGCAGCAGCGCACAGCCCGTGGATGCGCATTTGGCGCAACGCACGCAAGTGGGTCGGCTAAAGAAGCGCCACTACTTCTTTAGAAGCTATTAAAAATATAGCTCCTAGCGCTTGCTACATAAGCGTTAGGGGCTTTTTTTATCCATAATCGCACTACTTTTTTGGCGTTTTTTCAAGGACTTTTATGGCCGGAGCCAGTTTGCTCACCCTGCTCGATGACATTGCCACCATCCTCGACGACGTGGCGTTGATGACCAAAGTCGCAGCAAAAAAAAGCGCCGTCATTGCCGACGACGTGTCCCTATTGACCAAAGCGGCCGCGCAAAAGACGGCAGGCGTGCTGGGCGACGATTTGGCGCTGAACGCGCAGCAAGTCAGCGGCGTGCGCGCCGAGCGCGAAATTCCGGTGGTGCTGGCCGTGGCCAAAGGCTCGTTTATCAACAAGCTCATCTTGGTGCCGTTGGCGCTGCTGATCAGCGCCTTTGCGCCTTGGGCGGTGACGCCGCTGCTGATGGTGGGCGGCGCGTTTTTGTGCTTTGAGGGCGTCGAAAAACTGGCGCACCGCTTTTTGCACAGCCCGAGCGAAGACAACGCCCAGCATGACAGTCTGGTTCAGGCCAACGCTGACCCTGCAGTGGACTTGCTAGCGTTTGAAAACGACAAAATCAAAGGTGCTGTGCGCACCGATTTCATCCTCTCGGCAGAAATCATCGCCATCACTTTGGGCACGGTGGCTGCTGCGCCGTTTGTGCAGCAAGTGGCCGTGCTCAGCGGCATTGCGTTGGTGATGACGCTGGGCGTGTATGGCTTGGTGGCCGGCATCGTCAAGCTAGATGACTTGGGGCTGTGGCTGACCCAGCAGGCCAGCAGCGCGCTGCAAAGTTTGGGGCGTGGCATTGTCAGCGCGGCGCCGTGGCTGATGAAAACGCTGTCGGTGGTCGGCACGGCGGCGATGTTTTTGGTCGGCGGCGGCATTTTGGTACACGGCGTGCCTGCCGTTCACCATGCCGTCGAGGCAATGGCTGCGCTGGCCTTGCAGTGGCCGGTCGGCGGCCTGTGGCAGGTGCTGGTTGCCAATGCGCTCAATGCAGTGATTGGCATCGTCGCCGGCGCGGTGGTGCTGGCTGGCGTGCTCTTGGTGCAGCGCCTGCGTGGCAATAGCGCCAGCGCTGCTGCACATTGAGATTCCCGACAGCGCGCCGGTTTTTAAGCCAAGGTATGGTGCGCTTATGGCTTAATACGGGGTTTTTCGTTTTCCCTTTTCTTTCTTTCCTTTTTCACTTTTAGCGGAGGCCTCCCATGGGCAACAAAATCGTCACCGAAGCAGATCGCAAGTTCACCCCCCAGCCTAAGCTGATGCCCGGCTTCACCATCCCCACGGGCGGTCGCGGTCAGCGCGTCAGCTTGGAGCGCGGTGTGAACACGCGCAGCAAAAAGAACCCCGGCAAGCGTCCACACCAAGGTTAATCGCCGCAGTTCGCTTGGCGGACTATTAAAAAAGCCCTCGTTGCCAAAACAACGAGGGCTTTTTTGTGCGCT
>JAGNUJ010000169.1 GCA_017987055.1 Giesbergeria sp. | reverse complement strand
CGGCCAAGTTTCTTCATCAACATTTACCTCGGTCATGGCGCTTTTTGCTATTGATAACATAGCTATAAGCGCTTGTATTTAAAGGGCTAGAAGCCTAAAACACTATAAAAATAGCGCGCAACCCTTCCATGGCCACGATCCCACCGCCGTCCACGCCTGCCGCCGCCCCGCGCCGCTACAAAGCGCCCTGCCCCGGCTGCGGTGCGCCGGTCGAATTTCAAAGCGCGCAGTCCACGCACGCCGTCTGTAGCTACTGCCAAAGCACGGTGGTGCGCAGCGCAGGCGTGCTATCGCGCATCGGCAAAATGGCCGAGCTGTTTGACGACCACAGCCCGCTGCAACTGCACGCCAGCGGGCGCATCGATGGCCAAGCCTTCACGCTGATCGGCCGGCTGCAATACCAAAGTGATGCCGGCACCTGGACTGAATGGGTCGCCAGCCTGGACGATGGCAGCGTGGGCAGCTTGGGCGAAGACAACGGCGCCTACGTCTTCAGCCGCCCCATCGATGCCGGGCGCGAACTGCCCGCTGCCGAGCGCTTTCGCGTCGGCGCGCAGACCAGCATCAACGGCCAGCCCTACCAAGTCGCCTTCAGCGGCCCAGTGCAGCTGCTCGCCGCCCAAGGCGAACTGGCGCAACTGCCGCCGCTGGGCCAGCCGTTTGCCATGGTCGAACTGCGCAGCACCGGCGGCGCTGAAGTGCTCAGCATCGACTACAGCCGCCAGCCGCCGCAACTTGAGCGCGGCCGCGCCGTGCAGTTAGAAGACCTGCAAATGCAGGGCCTCACAACCCAGTCCACCAAACAAGAGCAAGCGCGGCACTTCAACTGCCCGCGCTGCGGCGCGCAAGTGCAGGTGCGCCTCTCCACCAGCAAAAGCATCACCTGCGGCAGTTGCAACAGCCTGATTGACCTGGGCCACGGCATCGGCCAAGAACTGCTGCTGGCCGAGCAAAGCCACACCGTGCGCCCGCTGATCGCGCTGGGCAGCCAAGGCACGCTGCAAGGCACGGCTTGGCAGGTGGTCGGTTTTCAGCAGCGCCGGGGCCAAGAGCCGGGCGACGACGAGCACTTTGACTGGAGCGAATACCTGCTCTACCACCCGCAGCGCGGCTTTGCCTTTCTGGTCGATGCCGAGGACGGCTGGAGCCTGGTGCGCCCGACCACCGGCGCACCGCAACTGTCTGCCAACAGCACCAGCGCCCGCTATTTGGGCACCAGTTACCCGCAGCAATCGAGCTACAACGCCGAAACCACCTACGTGCTGGGCGAGTTTTACTGGCAAGTGCAGCGCGGCCAAACCACCTTCAACCGCGACTTTGCCAGCGCGCGCGGCCTGCTGTCGATGGAGCAGTCGCCGCAAGAAATCACTTGGTCGTCAGGCGACAAAATTGCCAGCGCAGCGGTGGCCAAAGCCTTTGGTTTGAGCGACCAGCAAGCGCTGCTGCAGCGGGGCGACGCCGGCCCCTTCGTCGCCGCCAAGGGCCTGGGTTGCGGCACGCTGATCATCATTGCGCTGCTGCTGGTACTGCTGCTGGTGGTGATGAACAGCTGCTCGGGCAACAGCGGCGGCGGCTACCGCAGCTCGGGCGGCGCAATGGGCGGCTACACCAGCGGCGGCGGCCACAAATAACTGTTTTATTTACGGAGGTTGATATGGAACTCGACTGGCTGCGGCCCGCCGCATTTTTTGGCTCCATCTTGTACGCGCTGATTGGCGTCTTGATTTTTTGGCTGTGCTTTGTGCTGATCGACAAAATCACCCCGCACGACCTGTGGCGCGAAATCGTCGAAAAGCAAAACCGCGCCTTGGGCATGGTGGTGGCAGCGATGTGTTTGGGCATCAGCCTCATCGTCGCGGCGGCAATCCACGGCGGGGGTTGAGCGGGCGGGCCAGCGTTGCCGCAACGGTTTTTCTTCCTCGAATTTAATCAACCCCATGAAGGCACGCTAAGGCATGGATATCTTCGCTACCGCCCAAGAACTGCAAGTTTGGCTGCGCACAAATTACCCGAAAGAGGATGAGCGCCACGAGTGGAAAGAATGGCGCAGCCTCAAATCCAACATCTCGGGCCGCAAGGGTGACGACTGGTGCTGGCGCACGACCAAGCTTGGCAGCGTGATGGCGACAGCCTGACGCAGCTGCGCGAAGACCGGCGGCGCGCCATCCTGACCGAGTTAATTGCCGACCAAGACTGGAGCGCGCACACCGTGGCCGGGGCTACTTTGGCCGATCTGGACCCGCAGGCCATCGCCAAGGCACGCGCCAAATACACGCAGAAGCACCAGAGCGAACGCTGGGCCAGCGAGATAGCCGACTGGAGCGTGGAGCAGTTTCTGGCCAAGGCCAAGATGACCACGCATGGCCAGCTCAATCGCGCAGCTTTGCTGCTGCTGGGCCGGGCTGAATCTGTGGATTGGCTCTCGCCACAGCCGGCAGAAATTCTCTGGAAGGTGCCTGCAGAGCGCATTGCGCTACCGTTTGGCCCGCCGTTCGTGCTCACGACGACTGAAGTCGGTCAACGCATACGCAACCCCAATATCAAGCTCTTTCCTGAAACAGAGTTGCTGGCCGTGGAATTGCCGCGCTACGACGTTCAGGTGATTTTGGAAGGGCTGCACAACTGCATTGCCCACCAAGACTATGAGCAGGCCGGCCGGGTAGTAGTGGAGGAGTGGCAGGGCCACTTGCGCCTGACCAATCTGGGCGGCTTTGTCGATGGGCGCCCGGAAGACTATTTTGAGGGCCGACGCTCGCCAGAGAAATACCGCAATCTGCGACTGGTGGAAGCCATGCGCCTGATCGGGATGATCGATCGAGGGGGATTTGGTATCCGTGACATGGTGGCCACCCAACGCAAACGCTACCTGCCACTGCCCGACTATGAAGGCAGCAGCGCCAACCAGACCGTGTTCCACATTTACGGCCAGACCATCGACAAGAACTACAGCCAACTGCTGATGGAGCGCTCGGATTTGCCTCTGGAGCAAGTCGTCTGGCTGGACCGGGTACAGAAAAAACACCGCATTGCCGACGACCAAGCTGCCACGCTGCGCCGGGCCAAGCTGATCGAGGGACGCAAACCCAATTTCTTTGTCTCTGCCCATGTAGCCGATGCGACCAACACCCGTGCGCAATACACGCGCAACAAGGGATTGAGCGACCATTACTACAAGACGCTGATCTTGCAGCACATCCAAAAATTCAGATCGGCTTCGGCGGCAGAGTTGCGCGCACTACTGCTGGACAAGCTGCCCGATTCGCTGACTCCGCAGCAAAAGCTGGTGAAAATAAAAAACCTGTTGGCAGCTCTGCGTTCCAGTGGCCTAGAGGGCGTCAAGATTGGCGTTGTCAGCGCGGGGAAAAATGCACGCTGGGAAATTCGATAAACAGCGG
>JAGNUJ010000168.1 GCA_017987055.1 Giesbergeria sp. | reverse complement strand
GATCAACTGCTTGATCTCGCGCGCAGCAGCCGCCGAGCGCCCAGCCAGCGAGCGCACTTCTGAGGCCACCACCGCAAAGCCACGCCCTTGCTCGCCGGCGCGGGCGGCTTCCACCGCAGCATTGAGCGCCAAGATGTTGGTTTGGAAGGCGATGGAATCAATCACGCCAATGATGTCGGCAATCTGCGTCGATGAGGCATTGATGCCGCGCATGGTGTCCACCACCTGCGCCACCACTTGACCGCCTTGCAGCGCCACCGCGCTGGCGTTGTCGGCCAGCTGGTTGGCTTGCGCCGCGCTGTCAGCGTTTTGCTGCACGGCGCTGCTGAGCTGCTCCATCGACGCGGCGGTTTCTTCCAGCGACGTAGCTTGGCTTTCGGTGCGCGCCGACAGGTCGGCGTTGCCTTGGGCAATTTGCACGCTGGCGGTGGCCACGCCCTCGGCGCCGCTGCGCACGTCGCGCACCACTTGCGTCAGTTGCTGGCGCATTTGCTGCAGCGCTCCTAGCAACTGGCCGACTTCGTTGCTGCCGTGCGCCAGCGGCGCGCCGCTCAAATCGCCCTGCGCCACCGCGCGCGATAAATCCACCGCCCGCGCCAGCGGCTGGGTGATGGAGCGCACAAACACCAGCGCCGTCGCCGAAGTCAGCGACAGCGTGCCCAACAGCGCCAGCGCCACCCACAGCAGCTGGTTTTGCAGTTGGCGCACGCGCCCTTGCAGCGCTTGCTCAAGGCTGGCCATCGCTTGGCCGTTGAAGGCGTACAGCGCGTCGATGGTGCGGGTGAAGTTGTCGAAATAGGCTTTGGGTGCCAGCGTCAATTGCGTCGCCATCAGCTCGCGCTGCGCCAGTTGCAGCGTCTGGGCAATCTGGGCTTGCAGCGCTTGCTGCGGGCCAGCCAGCGCGCTGCGAAACGCCCGGTTGTGCTGCTGCGCGTGGTCAAAGCTGCGAAAGCTGTTGCCCTGCAGCTCGCCGACTTGCTGCTGCAGCGACTCGATCACGCCTTTGGCATACGGCGACAACTCGCCCGCCGCCAAAATGCCCACGCCTTGGGCGCGCATCACGCCGAGTTTTTCGCCCAACATCGGCGCGTGTACCAGCGAAGCCAAAATCAGCGAATGCGTGTCGTCATACGGGTCGGTTTGCAAGCCGTAGGCGCTGAGCAAGGCGTTGTTTAACTGCATGACGCTGGCAATGAGTTGCGTGTGCTGGGCGATGCTTTGCGGCACTTGCAACTGGCGCGCGCCGCCACCGATTGCTCCAGCGCCGTCCACGTTTGGCGCGCTTGCGACCACGCGGTCAATTGCGCCGCTGGCGTGGCCGCCACGGCGGCCAGTTGCGCGTCCACCGCAGCCATCGCTTGGTTCAGTGCGTCGCGCACCGGCGGGCGCGCCGCCGTCAAGGCCGCATCGCCGCGCAGCATGCCAACCGAGATGCCACGGTGGATTTGCATCAGTTGCACCACTTTGTTCAACGCCAGCAGCGGCGCGGCACCTTGGGCTTCTTGGCGCGCTTTGGCGATATTGTCCAGCGCGTCGTTGACGTACAGCCACGTCGGAAGCAGGCTCATCAACAGGCCAACGGTACCCAAGATGAGGAATTTTTGCAGCAGGCTGAGGCGGTCAAGTAAGGGCATAGCGGTCACATATAGGCAGGACAAACGGGATAAGCGGGTAGGCAGGGAGCGCCAATTCTGACGCAGATTAACGGCGCCGCTGCCCCCGGCAGTCGCCAGCAAGCGCCAGCGCAAAGGGCTGCCGATAATGAAGCCGCTTTCATTTTTAGGGGGGTACGCGTTACCTCTGACACTATGTCTTCAATTACTTTGCGCTTTTTGGCCCACCAACCCGATCCGCTGTCGCGCGACAAAATTCGCGGCGGCACGTTGCTGCAATGGATGGACGAGGCCGGTTTTGCCTGCGGCTGCGCGTGGGCGCGCGGGCGCTGCGTGACGGCGTTTATCAGCAGCGCCACCTTTGCCCACGCGGTGCGCGCCGGGCAGTTGGTGCAGGTCGAGGCGCGTTTGGCCTACACCGGCACCACCAGCATGGCGCTGGCGATTGAAGTCCACGCCAATGAGTTAACCAACCCACAGCCGCGCCTCGTGACGCACTGCGTCGCGGTGTATGTGGCGGTGGACGAGAACGATCGGCCCATTCCAGTGGACACGTGGCACCCCGCAACCCCCGGCGATATCGCACTGGCGCAGCGGGTGAAGGGTTTGATTACGGCCGCACGCGCCGCGCAGTGAACCGGCTGGAGCTGATTAAAACCATAGCTGCTAGCGCGCGTATTAATTGACTTTGAGGGCTAAAAGGCTCTGAAACCCAAGAGAGCCGTGCGCTAGCAGCTCTCTTTTTTGATGCGCTGAATGGCTTACAGCGGGCGCGCCGCTTGCAGCATGTCGCGGGTTTTGATGGCTTCGCGGCGCGCGGCGGCGGCGAAATCTGCGCCGTTGCTGGCGTACAAAATCGCCCGCGAGGAGTTGACGACGATGGGGCCGTTGGGCCGCCAGCCGGCGCGCACCGTGGCGGCGGCGTCACCGCCTTGCGCGCCGACACCCGGAATCAAGAGCGGCACCGTCGGCGCCAGCGCCCGCACGCGTTCAATCTCTGCCGGATAGGTCGCGCCGACCACCAGCCCGAGCTGGCCGTTTTTGTTCCACGGCCCTTGCACCAAACCGGCAATGTGCTCGTACAGCAGCGGCTGGCCGTCAACGCTGGCGAGGCGCTGGTTTTGCAAATCGTCACCGCCGGGGTTGGAGGTGCGGCACAGCAAAAACGCGCCCTTGCCCGGGTAAGCCAAATACGGCGCGACCGAGTCAAAGCCCATAAACGGCGACAGTGTCACCGCATCGGCGCCGTAGCGCTCAAACGCCTCTTTGGCGTATTGCTCGGCGGTGGAGCCGATGTCGCCGCGCTTGGCGTCCAAGATGACCGGCACCTGCGGCGCGTTGGCGCGCAGGTGCTGCATCAGGCGCTCCAACTGGTCTTCGGCGCCGTGGGCGGCAAAGTAGGCAATTTGCGGCTTGAAGGCGCAGACCACATCGGCCGTCGCATCAACGATGGCGGCGCAGAAGTCGTAAATTTTGCGCGGATTGCCCTGCATCTGGGCAGGAAAACGCGCAGGTTCTGGGTCCAAACCCACGCACAGCATCGAGTTATTGCGCGTGCTGGCGCTGTGCAGCATGTCAAGAAAGGTCATGGTCATGGCCGGAGATTTTTGAGAAGTAGATAAAAAAAGCTGGGGAAGCTGAATTTAAGCGCCGCCGCGTTCAAAGTGAAACACCGCCGTGCCAGCGCGCGCATTCGGCCACAGCCGCACCGCGCGGTCGTCTTGCAGGCCGAACGAATCCAAAATGCGCAGCTGGTTTTTCTGCGCCAGCACTTCAAAATCTTTATAGGTGCCGACGCGGATAT
>JAGNUJ010000167.1 GCA_017987055.1 Giesbergeria sp. | reverse complement strand
GGGGTCAGCGACTCCAAGGTTTTTTCAATCTGCGGGCCGGCAAACAGGCGCGCGTCCAGCGTTTTGCTGGCACCGGGCGCCAACGTGCCCAGCGGCGTAATCATGCCAACCGAGTAGGTAATCATGTCCATCGAGGAGGGACTAGCGTCTACCTTGCGCATGAATAGGGTGCGCTCGATACCATCGCCCAGCAGCCAAGCCGAGGCAAAGTAGTGCTGCACCATCGCCACATAGCCATCGGTGGAAGACTTTTCGATGTCGATCTTGCCTTCGTCAATTTTCTTGAACTCGACCTTTTGGTATTTCTTCTCATTGGTATAGACCGCAGGACCGGTGAAGGTCGAATAAATCGACGACTCGCCCGGCGGCTTGTTGCCGTCGCGCACCAGTTGCAGGTACAGCTGGGGCGAAGCGCTGGCGCTGCCGGTGTTGATCACCTCGTGCTGCACAGCCACCGCATAAGCGCCGCGCTGGACTGTCCACGTTTTGACCAGCTTGACGCCGTCCATCTCGGGCGACTCAAAGCGCACCGTCAGGCTGTCCACGCCGTCTTGGAACTCGCGCGCGCCGGGCACCACGGTCATCGCCGTTTTGTGGGTGGGGAAATTGCCGCCAATCAAGCCGGTTTGCGCCAAATAAACACGCTCGGCGCTCTGGTCAAACAGCACAAAGTTGCGCGACTTGTCCGCCATGTCGGCGTATTTGAGCAACTCGGCGTGGGTGAGCGAACCGCCTTCGCTGTCAAACGTCAGGCGCAGCACGTCGGTGGTGACAGTGACTTTTTCGCGCGGGACGGCGGGGGCGCGCTCGCTTTGCTGTGTCGGCACCGCCGAGGTCGAAACCACTGGCACCGGAGCTGGCACCGATGCATCGGCGTTGCTCGGCAAAGCCGAGCCATCCAAGGGCGCGCTGACCGGGGCGGTCGCCGTGGCCGGGGTAGGGAAGAAGGTGGCGGGCTTGCCGTTGTGCTCCTGCCATTTGTCCCACAACAGGACCAAGGCAAAGCCAAATATCACCCACAAAATAGTGCGGCGGATGTCGTTCATTGGGACTTCTTTGGTTTCTTTGGTGAGGAGGAGGAGGAGGAGAGGTCAGCTGGCGGCAAAAGCCGTGAAAACAGGCGGGACGCACGCGGCGGCTCAGTCGGCACCGGATCATGCCCGCCTTGGCACCACGGCTGGCAGCGCGCTAGCCGTGACACAGTCAGCCACGACCCGGCACCCGCGCCATGCTGCTCCAGCGCCTGAATCGAATAGACCGAGCAAGTCGGCTCAAAGCGGCAAGACGCGCCCAGCCACGGACTGAGCAGCAAGCGATAGCCTTTGACCAGCCCAATCAGCAAGCGGCGCATCATGGCTGCTTGCCAGAGGCTGCGGCGCGGGCAAACAACTGCAGCAATTCGTTGCGCACCGCAGCTTTTAAAGCGTCTGAGCTGGCGCTGACAAACAGCTTGCGGTCAAACATTGCGCGCAAGCGCACTACGTGCGCAGCGGTCAGCAGTTGCGGCTCCAGCGTGGCAGCGACGTTGTAGATTTGCCGTTTGATGGCGTTGCGCGTGACGGCGCGGCGTGCCCAGCGCTTGGGTGCCATAGCGCCCAACCAGACATCGGGTGCGCCAAACAATGGCTTGGCAATTTTTGCATCGGCCAACGACGAATGCGCTGCAGGTTTGGTCTCAAGTACCAAACGGTGCAACGCAAAATGGGCGGTACGTGCCACAGTGCCCCCCGCCATAGCGGCTTGGAACTGTGCGCGGGTTTTGAGCCGCTGCATTCAGGGCGCTCCGTCAAAAATTGTCCGGCGCAAACCGGGGAGCGTGCCCAAGTCCAGTGGCCTTAGACGGCCAGGCGCTTGCGGCCCTTGGCGCGGCGTGCGTTGATGACAGCGCGGCCGCCACGGGTCTTCATGCGCACCAAAAAGCCATGGGTACGGGCGCGGCGCGTCTTGGAGGGTTGGTAAGTACGTTTCATTTGGGATCCTTGAGGGGGTTCAGTTCTGCCGCGCTAAAGCGCAGCCCGGGGCAAATCACCCTGAACACATTCAGGGAAACCAAAGATTATTGCAGATTCATCACGCTAAGACAATGATTCGTACAAAGCAATTGCGTCAAAAACAGCGCCGAGGCATGTGGGTAAGTTGTGGATAACCTTGGGATAAGCTACAATTTTTGGCCTTCATAGTTCCTTTTATCCACAAAAAATTCCCGAATGACAGAGGAACTCTCCCGCACCACTGATCCCACCACGGAGGCCGATGCCGGTCAGGCGCTCTGGCAAAGCTGCCTTGAACAATTGGCACAAGACCTGCCCGCACAACAGTTCAACACTTGGATCAAGCCGCTCGCAGCGCAGATCACAGAAGACTTTTCCCGCATCACCCTGTACGTTCCGAATCGTTTTACGCTCGACTGGATTCGCGCCCAATACGCCGGTCGCATTGCCGGCTTATTGGAGTCCCTGTATGGACAATCGCTGGTGCTGGAATTGGCCCTGGCGCAACGCACTAGCAGCGCCCGCACCCGTATTGCCTCGAGCTCGGCTGCACTGCCAATACCGGTGCATATGCCTGTCGAATCGATGCAGACAGGCGACGACAGCCCTCGCGGCGCACCGCGCAATCGGCTCAATGCCGCGCTCACTTTTGACACCTTGATCGAGGGCACTGCCAACCGTATGGCGCGCGCGGCGGCAATCCACGTCGCCAGCATGCCGGGGCATTTGTACAACCCGCTGTTCATCTACGGCGGCGTCGGCTTGGGCAAGACGCATTTGGTGCACGCGGTCGGCAACAAGCTCTTGGCCGATCGGCCCGACGCCAAAGTTCTCTACATCCACGCCGAGCAGTTCGTCTCGGATGTGGTTAAGGCCTACCAGCGCAAGACGTTCGAAGAATTTAAAGAGCGCTACCACTCGCTCGACTTGTTGCTGATTGACGACGTGCAGTTCTTTGCCAACAAAGACCGCACGCAAGAAGAGTTCTTCAACGCCTTTGAGACGCTGCTGGCCAAAAAGAGCCACATCGTCATGACCAGCGACACCTATCCCAAGGGCTTGAGCGACATCCACGAGCGCTTGGTCTCGCGCTTTGACTCCGGGCTGACGGTGGCGATTGAGCCGCCCGAGCTGGAAATGCGCGTCGCCATCTTGATGAACAAAGCGCGCACCGAAAACGTACACATGCCCGAAGAAGTGGCGTTTTTTGTCGCCAAAAACGTGCGCTCCAACGTGCGTGAGCTGGAAGGTGCGCTGCGCAAAATTTTGGCTTACTCGCGTTTCAACCAGAAAGAGATTTCCATCCAAATGGCGCGCGAGGCGCTGCGCGATTTGCTCTCCATTCAAAACCGGCAAATCTCGGTGGAAAACATCCAAAAAACGGTGGCCGATTACTACAAAATCAAGATCGCCGACATGTACAGCAAAAAGCGCCC
>JAGNUJ010000166.1 GCA_017987055.1 Giesbergeria sp. | reverse complement strand
TCTACCAAATGGACCCCGGCAACAGCGATGAAGCGCTGCGCGAGGTGGCACTGGACTTGGCCGAAGGCGCTGACATGGTGATGGTCAAACCCGGCATGCCGTATCTGGACGTGGTGCGCCGCGTCAAAGACGAATTCAAGGTACCGACCTTTGCCTACCAAGTGTCCGGCGAGTACGCGATGCTCAAAGCTGCTGCGCGCAACGGCTGGCTCGATCACGATGCGGTGATGATGGAAAGCCTGCTGGCCTTCAAACGCGCTGGCGCCGATGGTGTGCTGACCTATTTCGCACTGGAGGCGGCGCGCCTGCTACGTAAATAATAGCTGCTAGCGCACGTATATAAAGGGCTAGAGGCATATTTAGCTGTTATTTATCCCAATACAGCATCCAAAACGGATGTTTCGCACTAGGGTTTGCACTGAGAAGGAGCCGGGTGGGTGTTAGCGAAAATCACCCGCCGCCGCTCTGCCGAGGCCGAGCCACCCACTGCCTAGCCTTTGCAACCTGGCCCCGTGGAGGGGCAACGCCCCCCACCCACCACGCGGCCTTTCCATGAAAACACACGCCGCGCCACCGCCCACTGACAGCGCCCACAGCGCATCGCCGCCGCCGCGCTTTTGGAGCCGAACCATGGCGCTATGGCGGCATTGGGATTGGGGCTACGGCCTGTTTGCGCGATTTCGCATTGGCACCCGGCTGACAGCCATGATGGTCGTCGCTGCCGTGGTCGCCGCGCTGCTGGCCAGCTTGGGCATCCAAGGCTTGGCGACATCCAACGACAGCCTGCGCCAAGTCTATGAAGAGCGGATGCAACCAATGCGGCTGCTGTCGCGCATCTCACACCTGATGCTGGTCAACCAGCTGCAACTACAAATCGCCCTGCAGGAAGCCACCCACCCCAGCACCCCAGCGCTCGCCCAATCAGTAGCCGACACCTTGCAGCGCAACATGCAAGAAATCGACCGGCTCTGGCACAGCCACCTCGCCCAAGCCAGCCACCACAGCCCGCAAGAGCGCGCCTTGGCCGAGCGCGTTGCCACCCAGCGGGCGCAATATGCACGCGAAGCCATCCAACCGACCATTACGGCCTTGCGCGCCCTCAACTACGAAGCCATCAGCGCCCCAGCCGGGCGCTCGCACGCACTGTATGAAAGCGCCAACACCGAAATCCAAGCGCTGATTGAGCAGCAACTGAGCGCTGCCGCCGCCACCTACGATGCCAGCGTGCAGCGCTACCAGCGCACCGGCTGGCTGGCGCTGGCTGCGCTACTGGCGGCGATAGCGCTGCTGAGCTTGGCGGGGATGCTGCTGATTCGCTCCATCGTGCAGCCGCTGCGCCACATCATCAAAGTGTTTCGCCACATTGAGGACGGCAAGCTCGACACCCCCATCACCATTCGCGGCAGCGACGAAATCAGCGACGTGATGCGCGCGCTGCAAACCATGCAAATCACGCTGGACGCGCACGCTACAGCCATCCACCAACTGGCCTACTACGACCCGCTGACCCAACTGCCCAACCGCCGCCTGCTGCGCGACCGCATCCAAGAGGCCTTGCTCGACAGCAGCGACGACGACCAGCACCGCGCGCTGTTGCTGCTGGACTTGGACAACTTCAAAACTATCAACGACACCCAAGGCCACGAAGTGGGCGACCAATTGCTGATTGAAGTGGCGCAGGTGCTCAACAGCGTCGTCGGCCACAGCGCCGGCTGCACCATCTCGCGCCTCGGTGGTGACGAATTTGTCGTCTTGCTCAGCGCCCTGCCGGCGCAAGAAAGCTGCGCCCGCGAGCACGTCAGCCGCATGGCCGAGCAACTGCTCACCACCCTCAAGCACACCAGCCTGCGCGCCGGCAACATCCAAGGTGCTAGCGCCAGCATTGGCATCTGCCTGTTTCAGCGCAACAACGCCTCGCTCAAAGACCTGCTCAAACGCGCCGATGTGGCCATGTACCACACCAAAGCCGGCGGGCGCAACGGCTTTTGCTTCTTCAACCCGGCCATGCAAGCGCAGCTGGACACGCGCACCGGGCTGCAAAACGCCCTGCACGGCGCGGTCGATGCCGGGCAGTTTCAGTTGCACTACCAACTGCAAGTCGATGGCCAGCGCCAGCCCTTGGGCGCTGAAGTGCTGCTGCGCTGGACGCACCCGCAATTTGGCAGCATCTCGCCGGCGGTGTTTATTCCGATTGCTGAAAGCTCGGGCCTGATCCTGACGCTGGGCGAGTGGGTGTTGCAGCAAGCCTGCCTGCAGCTCAAGCGCTGGCAAGGCAACCCCCTGACCGACGCGCTGACGCTGGCGGTCAACGTCAGCGCCCGGCAATTTAGCCACCCACAATTTATCGCCCAAGTGCAAAGCGCCCTGCACAGCAGCGGCGCCAACCCCCACCGGCTGATCTTGGAGCTGACCGAAAGCTTGGTGCTGCACGATGTCGCCGACACCGCCAACACCATGCAAACGCTGCGCGCGCAAGGCGTGCGCTTCTCGCTGGACGACTTTGGCACCGGCTACGCCTCGCTGTCGCACCTGAAACGCCTGCCGCTGTACCAACTCAAAATTGACGGCAGCTTTGTGCAAGACATCGTCACCGACAGCAACGACCAAGCGATGGTGCAAACCATGATTGGCATGGCCAACAACCTCGGTTTGAACGTGATTGCCGAAGGGGTGGAAACGCAGGCGCAGCACCAAGCGCTGCTGCAGTTGCACTGCCCGGCTTTTCAGGGTTACTTTTTTGCCCGGCCGCTGCCGCTAGCGCAGTTTGAGCAAGCGCTGACCACCCCAGCGCTGCCAGCACCTGCCGAAGCGCCTCATTTTTCTATTTAAGCCGCTGCGCCAGCACCCAAGTGCTGGGCAAAAAACGCCAACGTGCGTTCGTTGGCCGTGGCTGCTGCGGCGGCGTCATAGGAGCCGCGCTGGTCGCAATGAAAGCCGTGATCGGCCTCGTATAAATGCACCGCCACCTGTGGCTGCGCGGCGGCAAACTGCTGCACCGTAGCCTCGGGGATGTACGCATCGCGCCGACCAAAGTGCGCCAGCGTCGGGCACAGCGGCTGGCGCGCGATTTCCTCGGGCTCCGTCATACCGCCGCCGTAGTAGCACACCGCCGCCGACAAGCCCGGCTGGGCACACGCCGCGCGCCACGTCAACACACCGCCCCAACAAAAGCCAACGATGCCAACCGCACCGACGCCACGCCCCAGCGCGTAGTCAATTGCCGCGCGAATATCGGTTTGCACGCCCGCGCCGGGCAGCGCGTCTGCGGCGGCTTTGAGCGCCATGCCTTGTGCCATGTCGTCGCTGGTGTAGCCCAGTTCCACATCCGGTTGCACGCGGGTAAACAGCGCCGGCGCTATCGCCAAATAACCCTCTTTTGCCCAGCGCTCGGTCACATCGCGGATGTGCGCATTGACGCCAAAAATCTCTTGCAGCACCACCACCGCACCGCGCG
>JAGNUJ010000004.1 GCA_017987055.1 Giesbergeria sp. | reverse complement strand
TTTGGAAGGCAATCGAGTCAATCACGCCAATGATGTCGGCAATTTTGTGCGAGCTGGCGGTGATCTCTTGCATCGTCGTCACCACCTCGCCCACCACCTGACCGCCTTTTTGCGCGGTGGCACTGGCGCCGCCGGCCAACTCGGTGGCTTGGCGCGCGGTGTCGGCGTTGTGTTGCACGGTGCTGTTCATCTCGGCCATCGAGGCGCTGGTTTGCTGCAGGCTGGATGCTTGCTGCTCGGTGCGGTGCGACAGGTCGGTGTTGCCGTTGGCAATTTCTTCGGCACCGGTGGCAATCGCATCCGACGCTTCGCGCACCCGGCTGACCAGCTCGCTCAGGCTGCGCTGCATCTTCACCAGCGAGGCCAGCACGCTGCCCTCGGGGGCCTGCGCGGCGTTGCGCACGGGGCTGAGGTCGCCTTGCGCCACGCGCTCGGCCACGGCGCCCAGCTCTGCGGGTTCAGCGCCCAGCTGCATCAGCACGCTGCGCGAAATCCACCACGCTAACAACACCGCCATCACCAGCGCCACGCACATAGCGGCCAGCATTACCGTCAAAAAGCCTTTGGCGCCCTCCAGCGCGGTGGTGTTTTGCGCTTGGATGTTGACTTCTTTGAAGTCAATGAGCCGGTTAATCGCCGCTAACCACTGCACGTACTGTGGCTTGGCCTGTGTCCACAGTTGTTGCTTTGCGCCTTCAGTGTCACCGGCCTCCATTTTTTGGATGATGGCGGCAGTGGTTTGCGTCGCTTGCGCTTCCATAGCTTGGATGTCAGCATTGAATTTTTTCAGGGCAACGACGTTGGCCGAGCGCTCGATCAACTGCTGTAGCGGTACGGCTGATTGGGCATAAAACGCCGCTAAATCAGCGATAGTGGCCGCTTCTTTTTGGCGCTCAGCAGCGGTTTCGGCCAGCACCATGTCGCGAATCGCAATGGCCCTATCGTGTGCCGATCCACGAAAGTTGATGGCGTGGCGCTGCATCACCGCGTGCTGTTCGCTATTGAGTTTGAGTGCCGACTCGATGGCTTGCACCTTGACGATGGCGGCAATGGTCACGCCCAGCATCACCACAATCATGGCGCCAAACCCCAAGTAGAGACTTTGTCTGACCGTTATTTTTTGAGTGCCCACAGTGTTTTCCCTTATTTACATCGACGTGATGGCTAGATGCTATCAGGGAGTGAAAATATTTGTATCGGCGATGGGTTATCAAAATAATAGCTAATAACGCACGTATTTAAAGGGCTAGAGGCCTAAATGGCCTGAAAATAGCCGCATTCTTGTGCCCATTTAATTGTTTGAAGCCGTTGTTAACTATGCCCACCATGCAAGCCTTGCTCGATGCCATTGCCGCCCTGTCGCTGCCCACCGAGGCGCAGCGCGTGTTCCATGGGCGCGGTGGTTTATTTCCCGGCTGCGAGCAGTGGGCGCTGGACGCCTATCCGCCAGTGTGGGTGCTGACCAGCTTTGCCCCAGTCAGTGACGCCGATTTGGCGACAGTGGGCGCTGCGCTAGCGCAGCGCTGGCAGCAGATTGCGCCCGAGGGCGCGCCGCTGAACTGGGTGTTTCAGTACCGCCACGGGCGCGGCACCGATACGCGTTTGATGGCCGGCAGCGTGCCCGAGCCGCACACCGTCACTGAGCGGGGCGCGCAGTTTCGCGTGCAGGTTGATAAGGGGCAAAACCACGGCCTGTTTTTGGACATGGCGCAGGGGCGGCGCTGGGTGCATGACTACATTGCCGCGCAGGTGGCGGCTGGCACTGCTTATCACGCCACCAAGGTGCTGAATTTGTTTGCCTACACCTGCGCGTTTTCGGTGGTGGCGCTGCAGGCCGGTGCGCGCCAAGTGGTCAACGTCGATATGTCGCGCAGTGCCATTGCCACCGGCCAGTACAACCACCAACTCAACGGCATTACCACTGGGGCGAGTTTTTTGGCGCACGACATCTTTAGTACGTGGGGAAAAATCACCCGCAGCGGCCCCTATGGCTTGGTGATTGTTGACCCGCCCAGTTTTCAAAAAGGCAGTTTTATTGCCACCAAAGACTACGCCCGCCTGATGCGCCGTTTACCCGATTTGCTCGCGCCTGACGGCCACGCGCTGCTGTGCCTGAATGCGCCAGAGCTGGGCATGGATTTTCTGCAAGACCAAATGCGCGACTTGGCGCCAGAGTTGGTCTTTGTCGAGCGGCTGGCCAATCCGGCCGTTTTTGCCGATATGGCGCCTGAGCGTGCGCTCAAGGTGCTGGTGTACCGGGCGCCGCCCCTGTGAGGCTTATTTCTTTTTGACCAAGCCGTAAATCACCAGCAAAACCACGGCGCCGATGATGGAGGCAATCCAGCCAGCGGGCGCGCCGGGTGGGTACCAGCCCATCGCGCTGCCGGCGTAGCTGGCAAGAAAAGAGCCGCCAATGCCCAGCAGGGCAGTCATGGTCCAGCCCAGTTTGTCATCGCCGGGTTTGATGGCGCGGGCAATCAGACCCACAATCAGGCCGACAAAAATGGTTCCGATGAGGGAGAGCATGGCTTATTGGACTTGCGCGGTCAGGGAGTAATCGACGACACGGCGAGCGCCGTTAAAGCGCTTTTTCCAGTAAGAATCTTGCATGCTTTCGACCCGCACCGTTTTGCCGGTGCGCGGTGAATGCACAAATTTGCCATCGCCAATGTAGATGCCGACATGGCTAAAGGTGCGGCGCATGGTGTTGAAAAATACCAAGTCACCCGGTTTGAGCTCTTTTTTGTCAATGGTTTGCGTGGCCGCTGCTTGCTCGACGGCGCGGCGCGGCAGCACCATACCGACGGTTTGGCTGTAAATGCTGCGGACAAAGCCACTGCAGTCAAAGCCAGTTTCAGCGCTGTTGCCGCCACGGCGATAAGGCACGCCCAGCAAGCCCATCGCGGTGGTGACGAGGTCAGCGGTTTTGTCTGCAACGTCATTGCGCGCGGCATCGAGCTGGCTCATCATGCTGGACGCTTTATCGGTGGCTTTAGCGCTGCCTTGGTTCATCCAGCGGTCGATGACTTCGTGCGGATTCATCATCCAGCGGTCGGCCACACTGTCTATTTGTGCGCTAGCGACGACAGGCTTGGTTTTTTGGGGGGCTAGCCAACGGTCAATCACCTCAGGAGGATTCATCATCCAGTGGTCAACGACGTCGTTGGTCTCTGGGCTTGAAGTGGTGGGGGTGGCGTGTACTGCGTGGGCGGTGCTTGCCAGCAGGAGGGCGAGAGTGCAAAACCATTTAGACATGGGGCGCGAGGGTAACACGCCCGCCGCCATCCATTCGGGCGAAATAGATCCAAACGCAGCTCAATGCATGGAGAAACCCCCCAAACACTGATCTAGCGCAGATGGCGCAGCGCGATCGTTGACCCCCTTGCTTTGCCCTATAAACCCGCTATGGATTGCACCAAAACCCTGAAACTACGCCTCAAAGACAAGCGCGCCAAAGCCATTCACGCCCAAATCAAAAACCAGCGCAAAAACCAGCGCAAAGACGCGCTGCACCAGTTCAGCAGCAAGCTGTTGCAAGAAAACGCCGCCATCTTCGTGGGCAACGTGGCCAGTAGCGGGCTGTTGACCTTAGCCCGCAGGGCTTGTATCTCGCCCTTATTTGAACCCATAATCCCGCTATGGATTGCATCAAAACCCTCAAACTGCGCCTCAAAGACAAGCACGCCAAAGTGCTGTGTCAGGTGGCACGCGAAGTCAATCAGGTCTGGAACCATATCAACGCCACCTCGGCCAAAGCGGCGCGCCCTTTTGACGGTGATGTGGCCAGTAGCAAGCTGGTCAAAACCAAAATGGCCAAAAGCACGCTAGACGCAGGCGGGTCGATGTTCAAGACGATGTTGGAATACAAGAGCCATCAGGCCGGTATCGTCTTTGAGGTAGTCAATGCAAGTTATTCAACCCAGACTTGTTCGTGCTGCGGGACGATTCCCGCCAGCAGTCCGAAAGGTAGAGCGGGTTTGCGAATAAGAGAATGGGTTTGTAGCACTTGCGCTACTGTCCACGACAGAGGCGTAAACGCCGCCAAAAACATTCTCGCGGCGCGACATCGCCGTCTGGCAGTAGGAATCCCCGTCCTTTAGGGCGGGGAGGATGTCAATCTCAATTTGGACGACACTATGTTGCTTGATGCTTCTGACTCCCAACTCGTGCTGGTCGATTACCAGACCCGCTTGATGCCGGTCATTTTTGAGGGCGCTAGTGCCTTGGCCAACGCCATGCGTTTAGCCCAATTGGCCAAACTGATGCAAGTTCCGGTGATTGGCACCGAGCAAAATCCTTCCCGCTTAGGGCCTAACGACGAGGCGCTGCGCGCACTGTGCGACCGCACGCTGTCCAAAATGCACTTCAGCGCCACCGAAGAAGGTTTGGGCGAGTGGCTGCGCCCACCGGCTAAACCGCAAGGCGGCAACGCCCGCAGCCTGCCCAAGCACCTGCAAAAATCTGCGCCCGAGATGCAGCGCAGCATGATCGTCATTGCTGGCTGCGAGGCGCATGTCTGCCTGATGCAAACCGCGCTGGATTTGATTGAAGACGAGTTTGATGTCTGGGTGGTGACCGATGCCTGCAGCTCGCGCACTGAGCGCAATCGCGACGCTGCGTTTGACCGCTTGGCCGGCGCTGGCGCCGAGCTGGTGACCACCGAAATGGTCGCCTTTGAATGGCTGCGCAGTTGCGAAAATCCAGCGTTCAAAGAGATGTTGGCCTTGGTCAAATAAACCGACTTTGGGCGCAGTGCGGGCTATGGGCTATAAAAAATAAGAAAAATAGCCCGCTAGCCCTTTAAATACGGGCGCTAGCAGCTATCAATATAAAAGCAATCTAACGTGTGCGTTAAGTCAGTTTCTAGCAAGCGCAGGTTTGAATAATTATGAATTCAAAATTTGCTCAAGGAAAAACAGGATGACAAGCTACGCAGATTTTTACCGCCAGTCCATCGACGACCGCGACACCTTTTGGGCTGAGCAGGCCAAGTTGATCGATTGGCAGACGCAGCCCGAGCAAATTTGCGACTACAACAACCCGCCGTTTGCGCGCTGGTTTGTCGGTGGCACCACCAATTTGTGCCACAACGCCATCGACCGCCACTTGAAAGACCGCCCAGATCAAGCCGCGCTGGTCGCCATCTCGACCGAAACCAACACTGAGCGCACTTACAGCTTTGCCGAGCTGCATTTGGAAGTGCAGCGCATGGCGGCATCCTTGCTGTCGCTGGGCGTCAAAAAGGGCGATCGCGTACTGATCTATATGCCGATGATTGCCGAGGCTTCTTTTGCCATGCTGGCCTGCGCGCGCATTGGCGCGCTGCATTCGGTGGTGTTTGGCGGTTTTGCCTCGGGCTCGCTGGCCTCGCGCATTGAAGACGCTGAGCCGGTGGTCATCGTCAGCGCCGATGCGGGTTCTCGTGGTGGCAAGCCGGTGCCTTATAAGCCGCTGCTGGACGAGGCGATTCGCTTGTCCAAGCACAAGCCTACTGCCGTGCTGCTGATTGACCGAGGTCTGGCCCCGCTCAATTTGGTCGAAGGGCGTGACCACGTCTGGAGCGCGTTGCGCGAGCAGCACCTGAACGCCGTCGTACCCTGCGAGTGGGTCGAAGCTACCGAGCCCAGCTACACCCTCTACACCAGCGGCACCACCGGCAAGCCCAAGGGCGTGCAGCGTGATACCGGCGGCTACACCGTGGCGCTGGCGGCGAGCCTGAAGCACATTTTTGGTGCCAAGCCCGGCGACACCTTCTTCACCACCAGCGACATCGGCTGGGTGGTGGGCCACAGCTACATCATTTATGGCCCGCTGATTGGTGGCATGACCACCATCATGTACGAGGGTCTGCCAGTGCGTCCCGACGCCGGCGTGTGGTGGAGCATCGTAGAAAAGTACAAAGTCACGCACATGTTCTCGGCACCGACGGCAGTGCGCGTGCTGAAAAAGCACGATCCATCGTGGCTGAAAAAGTACGACATCTCCAGCCTCAAAGCGCTGTGGCTCGCTGGCGAGCCGCTGGACGAGCCAACCGCGCGCTGGATCAGCGAAGCGCTGGAGGTGCCTATCATCGACAACTACTGGCAGACCGAAACCGGCTGGCCCATCATGACGCTGGCCAACGGTGTCGAGCAGCAAACCACCCGCTTTGGCAGCCCCGGCAAAGCCATGTATGGCTACAACCTCAAACTGATTGACGAAGTAACTGGCCAAGAGCTGACCACGCCAAACCAAAAAGGCGTCATCGCTGTCGAAGGCCCCTTGCCGCCCGGTTGCCTGCAAACCGTGTGGCGTGACGATGAGCGCTTTGTCAGCACCTACTGGAGCAGCGTGCCGGGTCGCCAGATTTACAGCACCTTTGACTGGGGCATCCGCGATGCGGACGGTTACTACTTCATCTTGGGTCGCACCGATGACGTGATCAATGTTGCCGGCCACCGCTTGGGTACGCGTGAGATTGAGGAGAGCATTTCTTCGCACCCGAACGTCGCTGAAGTGGCCGTAGTCGGCGTAGCCGATACGCTCAAAGGCCAAGTGGCGATGGCATTTGCTGTCGCCCGTAATGCCGCGCTGCTAAACGACCCTGCCGAGCGCGATCGCTTGGAAGCTGAGGTGATGAAGCAAGTCGATAGCCAATTGGGCGCTGTAGCGCGCCCATCGCGCGTCTATTTTGTCAACGCGCTGCCCAAAACCCGCAGCGGCAAGCTGCTGCGCCGCGCCTTGCAGGCCGTGGCTGAGCGCCGCGATACGGGTGATTTGACGACGATGGAAGACCCCGCTGCACTGCAACAAGTGCGCGACATCGTCGGCAATTGATCGGCGTTGGGTAAATAGTCGGCACCAACGTAAAAGCAGCTGCACTGGCTTAGCCCAGTGCAGCTGCTTTTTTATAGACTTTGAATGTAACTTACAAAATTAAATTTAATAAAAATAAATATCAAAGCAAAAGTTAAAAATATTGGCTATTCCAAATCCACCAAATGCACTCCGAATTGTCCCCGCTGACGATCAGCAAAAAAATGCTCTAACGTTTCTTTCACAGTGCGAAATGCTAGCTCGTCCCAAGGCACTTCGGCTTCACTGAAAAGACGGGCTTCCATCGTCTCAACGCCGGGATTGAATTGGTCGCTAAGTAGCGTAGCCCGATAGTACATATGCACTTGACCCACCCGAGGAACGTTCATCAAGCTAAACAATGCGCCGATTTCAAACTGCGCTCCTGCTTCTTCATCTGTTTCGCGTGCAGCGCCTTGTGAGGTGGTTTCACCCAATTCCATAAATCCGGCAGGCAATGTCCATTTGCCCAGTTGAGGCTCAATATTGCGTTTACACAGCAACACACGGCCATCGGCCAACACTGGAATAGTGCCGACGACGTTCAAGGGGTTTTCGTAATGAATGGTTTGGCAAGCAGGACAAACAGCACGCGGGCGGGTGTCGCCATCGTCAGGCACGCGGTGCTCTACGGCGCTGCCGCACTGGCGGCAATATTGAATTTGGCTGCGAAAGGTCATAAGCGGGTATTTTATTTGTATCAAATCGGCCTCTAGCGCTTGTAAGGCGTGCGCTAGTAGCTATCAAAAACGAAGTTAAACAAATCGACGCTTTTATGCCACACGCAAACACAGTGTGCCTAAACCGTCGATGCCTGCTTCCAATACATCGCCTGAAACTACCGCGCCGACACCTTCGGGCGTGCCGGTGTAAATCAAGTCGCCCGGTTGCAGCAGCCATGCCTTAGACAAGTGTTCTATGGTTTCTGCAATGCTCCAAATCAGTTGCGAGACGTTGCTGCGTTGGCGCTCATGGCCATTGACCTTGAGCCAAATGGCCGCTTGCGCCACATCACCAGCTTGCGCAGCCGGCGTGATGGTGCCAATAGGGGCGCTGTCATCAAAGCCTTTGGCAATGCACCACGGGCGACCTTGCTTTTTCATCTCGTTTTGCAAATCGCGCCGTGTCATATCTAGGCCAATGGCGTAGCCGTACACATGCTGCAAAGCGTCGGCGGCAGCAATGTTTTTGCCGCCTTTGCCGATAGCAACCACCAGCTCAATTTCGTGGTGCAAATTAGTGCTCAGGCTGGGGTAGGGCAGGGTGCCCATTTCACCGTCGTTGACAGCCAACACGGCATCGGCCGGCTTCATAAAGAAAAACGGTGGTTCACGGCCAGTAAAGCCCATCTCTTTGGCGTGCTCGGCATAGTTGCGACCGACGCAGTAAATGCGGTGGACTGGAAAACGCTGTACCAATCCAATGACCGAAACGCTGGCGGGTGTAGGAGGAGAAAATACGTAGCTCATACAGCTCTTTCTATTGGGCTTTTAGCGATTTTTTGTAAGTTGCCAGTGTGCCACGCTGTCTATGCCGCGCCGTACACTGCGGCAATGCATCTCGACATCACTCCCAATGGGTTGCGCCCTGATTGGCCAGCACCCGCCCATATCCACGCGCTGTGTACGACCCGCGCTGGCGGCGTGAGCGCTGCGCCGTTTGATAGCTTGAATATCGGCGATCACGTTGGTGACTTACCAGCGGCAGTCCATGCCAATCGGCAGATATTGCAAGCGGCGCTCCACGCTATCACGCCGGGAACACAACCGGTGTTTTTGCAGCAGGTGCATGGTAGCGAGGTGGTGGATTTGCGCGCTAAAGACCACAGTAAGGTGCCAGTTGGGGCGACAGCCCCTTGCGCCGACGCCGCTGCCACCAGCGCTGCGCATCTGGCCTGCACCATCATGGTGGCCGACTGTCTTCCTGTCTTGCTGACCAATCGCCAAGGCAGCGCCGTAGCCGCCGCCCATGCCGGCTGGCGCGGACTGGCTGGCAGCAGCAAAGGGGTAGGAACAGGGGTTTTAGAGAAGGTTTTTGAACGATTTATGGCTCTAGCCCAGTCAAATCAAGCGTTATCAGCTATTAAATCAGGAGTAAAAAATGCAGCAGAGGAGACCTTAGTCGCTGCGGACACTCTGGTATGGCTAGGCCCTTGCATTGGTCCGCAGGCGTTTGAAGTCGGCGCAGAGGTGCGCGCCGCCTTTTGTGCGCACGACGGTGCAGCAGCGGCGCATTTTGTTCCCAGCAGTGCTGGTAAATACTTCGCCGATTTAGCAGCATTAGCCCGCCAACGCTTGCGCGCTTTAGGCGTCACGCATATATACGGCAACGACAGCAGCGCTGCTTGGTGTACCGTGGGCAATCCTTCACACTTCTTCTCGCACCGCCGCGACAGCGCTATTTTGGGCGCTAGTGGGCGCTTTGCTGTCTGCATCTGGCGCAGCTGAATTTACTGCGCGCTCGGCCATAGCTTGTGCATACAAAGCGCGTTTACGCCCCGGCGTGCCAAGGATATACATCACAATCGACAGCGGCAGTAGCCCGTACAAAACAAAAGTAACCACCGCACCCAGCACGGTGCCGACATTGCTCGTGGCCTCAACCAAAGCGGCCATGAGAACGACATAAAGCCAAGCGATAACGACCAAATACATTGAAGAATATCCAGATAAGGGAATCGAAAGGGCGTGAAAGCGTTACCATCTCCTGTGACTAGTAATGCCCGGGGCAAAAAATCAGCACCGGGCTTGATTTTCCGTTATCTCAGGAGGCAGCATGAATTCTGATTCTGGCTGGGTTGAAAGTGCCCAGCAATTCCAGCAAATTTTCGGCGATAGTTGGTCGCGTGCGTTGGAATCATTCCAGGGCATAGGTGCTTCTGCCGACACAATAAAACCGCAGGTGAAGTTTTCGCCCGAAAAACTGAAAACGCTACAACAGCAATACATGGATGAAGCGCGCGAGCTGTGGGTTCAAGGCTTGCAAGGTACGCCCAAAATCGAAGGCGATCGGCGCTTTAGTGGTGAAAGCTGGTCTAGCAACCCTGCGGCGGCCTTTTCTGCTGCTACCTATTTGCTCAACGCGCGCACCCTGATGGGATTGGCTGATGCAGTCGAGGCTGATGCCAAAACGCGCGCCCGTATCACCTTTGGTGTCGAACAATGGGTTGCCGCCATGGCTCCGAGCAACTTTCTAGCCTTCAACGCCGAAGCCCAGAAAAAAGCCATCGAAACCAAGGGTGAAAGCATTGCCAAAGGGATGCAGAACTTGCTGAAAGACATTAAGCAAGGCCATGTGTCGATGACTGATGAGAGCCTGTTCGAAGTTGGCCACAACGTGGCCACCACCGAGGGTGCAGTAGTGTTTGAAAACGAGCTGTTTCAGCTCATCGAATACAAACCCCTGACGGCAAAAGTGCATGAGCGTCCGTTTTTGTTTATTCCGCCGTGCATCAACAAGTTTTATATCCTCGATCTGCAGCCTGAAAACTCCTTCGTGCGTTATGCGATTAGCCAAGGCCAACGCACTTTTGTCGTTAGCTGGCGCAATGCCGATGCATCTCTGGCCAAAAAAACGTGGGATGACTACGTCGAAGACGGAGTGATTGAGGCCATCAGCGTAGTGCAGCAAATCTCGGGTGCAGAGCAAATCAACGCTTTAGGTTTTTGCGTTGGCGGCACCATTTTGAGCAACGCTTTGGCGGTACTTGCCGCGCGCGACCGCGAACCGGTTGCTAGTGCTACCTTTCTTACCACCCTGATCAATTTTGATGACACCGGCATTCTTGACCTGTTCATCGATGAGGCATCAGTGAAATACCGTGAAATGGAAATGGGCCAGGGTGGCTTAATGAAGGGCAAAGACCTTGCTTCTACATTCAGCTTCTTACGTCCTAACGATTTGGTTTGGAATTATGTGGTGGGCAATTACCTCAAGGGTGAAACTCCGCCGCCATTCGACCTTCTTTATTGGAATAGCGACAGCACCAACCTGCCTGGGCCGTTTTACGCTTGGTACTTGCGCAACATGTACCTTGAGAACAACCTCGTCAAACCCGGCAAGCTGACTGTGTGCGGTGAGTCAATTGATTTGAATTTGGTGACGCTACCGTCGTACATCTATGGCTCGCGTGAAGACCACATCGTGCCAATCCACTCTGCCTACGCCAGCACGCAAGTGTTGCCAGGTGAAAAGCGCTTTGTCATGGGCGCTTCTGGCCACATTGCTGGAGTGATTAATCCTCCAGCAAAAAACAAGCGCAGCCACTGGATACGCGAAGACGGTGCGTTGCCCGCGACGCTGGAAGCTTGGCTTGACGGTGCGCAAGAGCATGCTGGTAGCTGGTGGACTGACTGGGCTTCTTGGCTGCAAAAGCACAGCGGCAAATTAATCCCCGCGCCTAAAACCTATGGCAAAGGCAATAGTTTCAAAGTGATCGAGCCAGCTCCGGGTCGTTACGTCAAGCAAAAAGCTTAACGCCGACTATCTGGCCTTCGTTTTAGCGCTTATTGATTTTCAATAAAGCTTAAATTTTCTCTCTCTCTCTGACTGGATTGCACTATGGAAGACATCGTTATCGTTTCTGCTGCACGCACGGCAGTTGGCAAGTTTGGTGGCACATTAGCCAAAGTCGCGGCCACCGATTTGGGTAGCACGGTGGTGCGCGAGGCTTTGGCCCGCGCTGGCGTGCCCGCTGACCAAGTCAGCGAAGTCATCATGGGCCAAGTGCTCACCGCTGGCTTAGGTCAAAACCCAGCGCGCCAGACGCTGATGAAGGCTGGTATTGCCAAAGAAACACCTGCGCTAACTATCAACGCAGTGTGCGGCTCGGGTCTGAAGTCGGTGATGTTGGCAGCGCAGTCAATCATGACGGGCGACAACGAAATCGTCGTAGCTGGCGGCCAAGAAAACATGAGTGCTAGTCCGCACGTGCTCAACGGCTCGCGCGATGGCCAGCGCATGGGCGACTGGAAAATGCAGGACACCATGATTGTTGACGGTCTGTGGGATGTCTACAACCAGTACCACATGGGCATCACCGCTGAAAACGTCGCCAAACAATACGGCATTACGCGCGAAATGCAAGACGCTTTAGCACTGGCTAGCCAGCAAAAAGCCGCAGCAGCGCAAGACGCTGGTCGCTTTGTCGATGAAATTGTTGGTGTCAGCATTCCCCAGCGCAAGGGTGAACCGGTGGTTTTCAATGTGGATGAATATTTGAACCGTAAGAGCACGGCTGATGTTTTGGCGGGTCTGCGTCCGGCGTTTGACAAAGCCGGCAGTGTCACTGCGGGTAATGCCTCGGGTCTGAACGACGGCGCAGCAGCTGTGGTCGTGATGAGCGCTAAAAAAGCAGCCGCTTTGGGCTTGACGCCGCTGGCACGTATTGCCTCGTTCGCTACCACCGGCTTGGATCCGGCCACCATGGGCATGGGGCCAGTGTCGGCCACGCGCCGCGCCTTGCAGCGTGCCGGCTGGAGCGCTAATGACATCGACCTGTTTGAGTTGAACGAAGCTTTTGCGGCCCAAGCCTGCGCTGTGAACCAAGAACTGGCGATTGACCCATCTAAGGTCAACGTTAACGGCGGTGCGATTGCTATCGGTCACCCAATTGGTGCGTCTGGTTGCCGTATTTTGGTCACCTTGCTGCACCAAATGCAGCGCCAAAACGCCAAAAAAGGCCTGGCAGCGCTGTGCATTGGCGGCGGCATGGGTGTCGCCTTGGCACTGGAGCGCTAAGCACCCGCTTTTTGTATCCAAGACTTCGCTCAACAAGCAATACAGTTTGTCACGGTCGGTATCACCTCAGTGTTTTCCTTCCTGCTAACAGGGTATTTTCTGGTTAGAGTGGAGTCTGTCCCTAAGAACTATTAAGGAGAAGTTGAATGAGCAAAAAAGTAGCATACGTCACCGGTGGCATGGGTGGCATCGGAACCGCAATTTGCCAACGCCTGCACAAAGAAGGCTTTACGGTGATCGCTGGCTGCGGCCCCACGCGTGACCACGCTAAGTGGGTTGCCGAGCAAGCGGCACTGGGCTTTACCTTTTATGCATCCGTCGGTAACGTCGGTGATTGGGATTCCACCGTCGAGGCCTTTAGCAAGGCAAAAGCCGAGCATGGCAGCATTGATGTGCTGGTAAATAACGCCGGTATCACCCGCGACCGCATGTTCTTGAAAATGACGCGCGAAGACTGGGATGGCGTGATTGAGACTAACCTCAACAGCATGTTTAACGTCACCAAGCAAGTGGTGGCCGACATGGTGGAAAAAGGCTGGGGTCGCATCATCAACATCTCGTCGGTCAACGGTGCCAAGGGCCAAGCTGGCCAAACCAACTACTCGGCGGCTAAAGCTGGTATGCATGGTTTCTCGATGGCCTTGGCACAAGAAATGGCAACCAAGGGCGTGACTGTCAACACCGTCAGCCCTGGCTATGTTGGCACCGAAATGGTCAAAGCCATTCGCCCCGATGTGCTGGAAAAAATTGTTGCTACCGTGCCCGTCAAGCGCTTGGGTGAGCCCAGTGAAATCGCTTCGATCATTGCTTGGCTGGCATCGGACGAAGGCGGCTACGCTACTGGTGCTGAGTTCGCTGTCAACGGTGGCTTGCACATGAGCTAAAGCACTCAGGCGCTACGCTCACAGCGCCTGCTAAACTGCTAAAAAACCGCCTTTCAAAGGCGGTTTTTTTGTGGGTGGAGGTTGATTAAGTAATATCTCGCACCCAATAAAAAACCCGCAGTTGCGGGTTTTTAGTATTGGGGGCGCTGTATCAGCAGCGAGCGGGAGCGCGTTTGCGATCACGTTCGTCTTCGGGCCAAGCGGTCAAGATGATGGTGGTGTTCATGGTAGTCATATGGATAAGTTCCGGTGATGAAGCTACAACGCAATCTCCGCTGCTGGCGTTGACAGCTAGAACACAAAAAAACTGTAACAGTATTCAATCCCGCTTAAACCGTACTCTCTGTGGCGGCTGCCTCTATCTGCTCATTCAACTCCAGCCAGCGCTCTTCCAACGCCGCTGTCTCGTCGTCAATGGCTTTAAGGCGGCGGCCGCTTTCAGCGATGTCGGCGGGAGTCAGCGTAGCTTGTGCCAAACGCTCGTGTAGCGCGGTGCTTTCTGTCGCCAAGGCCGCCATGTGCTTATCCACCTGTTCCAACTCGCGCTTGAGTGGGCGCAACCGCTCCAACTGCTGCTGGCGCAAGGCGGCCTCTTGCTTGCGCTGTTCAGCGCTGCTGCTGGTTTTTTTTACATCATTTTGGCCTGTAGCCCTTACGGATTGTGCGCTAGCAGCTATTGAAATAGAAGCAACCGCAGCTACAGCCGCAGGCGCAGCCGCTGCGTTTTTTGCAGCCAAACTTTCTGCCGCTGCTTCAAGCTTGGCCAACTCGCGCTGGCGTTTGGCTTCGTCGAGCAGATAGACCTGATAAGCATCCAAGTCGCCATCAAACGGGCCGACCGCGCCGCGCCCGACCATCCAGAACTCATCGCATACAGCGCGCAGCAGGGCGCGGTCGTGGCTGACCAGCATGACGGTGCCTTCAAAATCGTTCAGCGCCATTGACAGCGCCTCGCGCGTAGCCAAGTCAAGGTGGTTGGTAGGCTCGTCCAGCAGCAGCAAGTTGGGGCGCTGCCAAACAATCATCGCCAGCACCAAGCGGGCTTTTTCACCGCCGCTCATACTGCCAACGCTTTGCTTGACCATGTCGCCGCTGAAGTTGAAGGTGCCCAAATAGCTGCGCAAGTCTTGCTCTCGGCTGGGTTCGCGGCTGCTAGCGCCGAGTTCGCGTGCTAAGCGTGCCATGTGCTCCAACGGGTTTTCGTGTGGACGCAGCACGTCCAGCTCTTGCTGGGCAAAGTAGCCAATCGACAGACCTTTGCCTTCGGTCACCGTGCCCGCCAGTGCGCTCATAGTGCGGGCAATGGTCTTAACCAAGGTCGATTTACCCTGACCGTTGGCACCCAAAATGCCGATGCGCTGCCCCGCCAACACGCTGCGGTTGACGTTTTGCAGAATGATTTTTTGGCTGCCATCTTCGGCCACATAGCCAAAAGAGGCATCGCTAATGGCCAACATCGGGTTGGGCAAGTTGGCCGGCTCTTTGAATTCAAAGGTGAAGTCGGCATCGGCCAGCACGGGCGCGATTTTTTCCATGCGCTCAATGGCTTTGACGCGGCTTTGCGCCTGCTTGGCCTTGCTGGCCTTGGCTTTAAAGCGGTCAATGAACTTTTGCAGGTGGGCGATTTTGTCCTGCTGTTTGGCAAAACTGGCGCTTTGCAGCTCTAGCTGCTGGGCGCGCAGCTCTTCAAACTTGCTGTAGTTGCCGCCGTAGCGCGTCAGCTGCGCGTTGTCGATATGCAGCGTGACGTTGGTGATGGCATCCAAAAATTCACGGTCGTGGCTGATGACAATCATTGTGCCGGTGTAGCGCTTGAGCCACGCCTCCAACCACACCAGCGCGTCCAAGTCCAAGTGGTTGGTCGGCTCGTCCAGCAGCAACAAGTCGGACGGCGCCATCAGCGCGCGCGCCAATTGCAAGCGCATCCGCCAGCCGCCCGAGAAGCTGTTGACCGGCTTGTCCAGCTCTGACACCTTAAAGCCCAAGCCCAAAATCAGCGCTTGTGCGCGCGGCACGGCGTCGTGCGAGCCAGCGTCAGCCAAGTCGGTGTAGGCGTGGGCAATCGCCATGCCATCGTCGTCGGCTTCGGCTTGCGCCAAGGCGGCTTCTAGCTCGGCTAGACGGGTATCGCCAGCGACAACAAAGTCGGTCGCTGGCTCGTCGGTTTCGGGCATGTTTTGCGCCACCTGCGCCATGCGCCACTGCGCTGGAATGTTGAAATTGCCGCCGTCTTCGTGCAGCGTGCCGTTGAACAGCGCAAACAGGCTGGATTTGCCAGCGCCATTGCGCCCGACCAAGCCGACGTTTTCTCCGGGGTTGATGGTGGCGTTGACGCCGTCGAGCAGCACCTTGGCACTGCGGCGCAAGATGACGTTTTTGAGAGTAATCATGGAAACTTAAAGTGCGCAGCGTGGCGCACGCGATACAAGGTACAAGGTACAAGGCAGCGGGGTGCTGCCAAAAAATGAAGCCGGAAAATTAAATGGAGAAAAAGCCGCTGAGTGCTTCACGGGTGACCAGCAAAACCTGGTCTTCGCCCGCGCTCGTTTCCAGCCAAAAGACGGGCAATTGTGCAAAACGGGCTTCAAAAAACTTCCGCTCATTGCCAATTTCGAGCACTAATACCGCGTCTTGGCTCATCCGGGCGGGCGCGTCGCGCAGCAATTGGCTGATGAAATCCATGCCGTCGCTGCCGCCGGCCAGCGCCAGCACCGGCTCGGCGCGGTATTCGGGTGCCAGCGCAGCCATGCTACTGGCATTGACATAAGGCGGATTGCAAATGATCAAGTCCCACGGCCCGGGCAGCGCGGCCAAGCCGTCGCTGTGTTGCAGGGTAATGCGCTCTTGCAGCTGGTGGCGCTCAACGTTGATTTGTGCCACAGCCAGCGCATTGGGGCAAATATCAGCGCCGGTGATTTGCACTTCGGGCCACGCCAACGCTGACAGCACTGCCAAGCTGGCGTTGCCAGTGCATAAATCGAGCACCTGCTGGGTGTGCTCGCCTAGCCAGTCGTCAAAGCCGCCATTGGCAATCAGCTCCGCAATCAGGCTGCGCGGCACGATGGTGCGCTCATCGACATAAAACGATACGCCCTGTAGCCATGCCTCGCGCGTCAGGTAGGCGGCAGGCTTGCGCGTGCTGATACGCTCTTCAAAAAGTGTAGCTACTAGCGCACGCCCAGCCGGCGTTACAGCCTGATTTTCTACTGAATCTATATCGTCGCCCAGCGGCGCATCCAGCGGCAAACCTAAGCGCCACAGCACCAGCCATGCGGCTTCGTCATCGGCATTGGTGGTGCCGTGGCCAAAAGCGATGCCAGCGCTTTGCAACCACTGCGCGCCCGAGGCGATCAGTTCGCCGACGGTATCGCCTTGCAAAGTAGAAGTTGGGGGTGTGTGGGGAGGTGTGCTCATGCCTGTGTCGCTAATGCTTGCGCATGGAGATTTTCAAGGGTACGGCGGTAAATGTTTTTCAGTGGCTCAATATCGGCAATGGCGATGTGCTCATCAATTTGGTGGCAGTCCGCATGGGGCGGACCGCACTCAATGACTTGGGGGCACAAAGTGGCGATAAAGCGCCCGTCGCTGGTGCCGCCGCTGGTGGATAACTCGGTGGTCAATCCTGTCTCGGCGGCAATAGCTTGCTGCATGGCAGCGACCAATTCGCCCGGCGAAGTCAGAAACGGCTGGCCGCCCAGCGTCCACTGCAAGGCATATTCCAAGCTGTGTCGGTCCAGCACTGCATGGACACGCTGTTTAAGCCCTTCAGCGCTGGACGCGGTGCTGAAGCGAAAGTTGAAATCAATGCTGACGTCGCCCGGAATCTGATTGCCAGCGCCGGTGCCGCCGTGGATGTTGCTTATTTGCCAGCTGGTGGGCTGAAAAAACGCATCGCCTCGGTCCCACACCGTGTTGGCCAGCTCGACTAAGGCGGGCATGGCCTCGTGGATGGGGTTGCGCGCCAGCTGCGGATAGGCAATGTGGCCCTGCACGCCGCGCACAGTGAGCGCGCCGCTGAGTGTGCCGCGCCGACCATGTTTAATCATGTCGCCTGTGCGCTTGACCGCTGTAGGCTCGCCAACGATGCAATAGTCCAGCCGCTCGCCGCGCGCCTTGAGTTGCTCAATCATTGGCTTGACTTTGGTGCTGTCAGCCAAAGCATGTTCATCGTCGCCCGTGAGCAGTACGGCAATGTTCAGGAGCGGCTCGGGTGTAGTGGCCAAAAACTCTTCCACAGCGACAACAAAGGCAGCAATCGAGGTTTTCATACCGCTAGCGCCGCGCCCATACAGCTTGCCATTGCGCTGGGTGGGCGTGAACGGCGGGCTGCGCCACTGCGCCAGCGGCCCGGTCGGCAGCAGCTTGGTGTGGCCGGAAAACACTATTGTTTTAATAGCTGCTAGCGCTTGATGTTGTTGGGCTGCAGTCCATTTAGCCCATAAATTACCAGCCCTTAAAGTACCTAAATCGCCTAGGCTGCGCAAGGTGGCTGGAATGCTGTCTATGGTGTCGCAAACAAAACCCAGCGTCTTCAAGTGTGCCGCCAGCAAAGGCAAGCAAGCTGCACCATCAGGCGTATCGGGCACAACGGAGGGGCAGGAAATTAGCTGTTCAGCCAGTGTCAAAGTACGTGACATCAGAAAATCAGGTGCCTGACTTAACGTCGAGGACAATTTCAGTGAACGAGGGTTCTTCGTCTTGGGCTTTCTCGTTTTGCGCCGCTTGGTTGGCCTTGGCCGCATTGGCCGCCAGCGAAAAGTCGTTTTGCAGCCGCCACATCAAGTTGGTCGGCGAATCGGCGTAGGCCAAACCTTCCTTGCGATCAATGCGGTTTTGCATGATCAAGCGCGCCAAGTCTTCTTCAAAGGTTTGCGATCCTTCGGCCATCGATTTTTCCATCGCCTCGCGCACACCAGAAAAATCGCTTTTTTCAATCAACTCTGAAATCAGCTTGGTATTGAGCAGCACCTCCACCGCTGGCACGCGCTCGCCGCTGGCCGTGCGCACTAAGCGCTGCGAGATGATGGCTTTGAGCGCCGAAGACAAATCGCCCAGCATGGTGGCGCGCACCTCGACCGGGTAGAAGCTCAAGATGCGGTTGAGCGCTTGGTAGCTGTTGTTGGCGTGCAGCGTAGCCAAACACAGGTGTCCTGACTGCGCGTAGGCAATAGCAGCCGACATGGTTTCACGATCGCGAATTTCACCAATCAAGATTACGTCAGGCGCTTGGCGCAGAGCGTTTTTCAGCGCCATTTGCAGCGACTGCGTGTCGCTGCCAATTTCGCGCTGGTTAATGATGGATTTCTTGTTTCTGAACTGAAACTCCACCGGATCTTCGATGGTCAGCACATGGCCCGTTTGCAGGCCGTTGCGCCGGTCGATCATCGCTGCCAGCGTGGTCGATTTACCCGATCCAGTGGCACCGACGACTAACACTAAACCGCGCTTTTCCAAAATCAGGTCGCCCAAGATGGGCGGCAGGTTCAGGCTGTCTAAGCTGGGAATGTCTTGCGAGATAAAGCGAATCACCACCGCATAGGTGCCGCGCTGGCGCATCGCGCTGACACGAAAGCGCCCAACATTTTTAATCGGCACACCCATGTTGAGCTCGCCGGTTTCTTCCAGCTCCTCGATACGTTCGGGCGGTACCACCTCAGACAGCAGGTTGCGCGGTGCATCGGGCGGCAAGATTTGGTTATTGATCGGCACACACTCGCCGTTGATTTTGATGAGTGCAGGCGCATTCGCCGACAAATAAACGTCTGAGGCCTTTTTTTCAGCCATCAGGCGCAAAATGCGCTCCATTGTGCTCATGGTGTGTCTCTGGTTAAGGTCTGTGTGCTTGGGCTAGCGCGGTTCATGGGACGCGATTATCACGGATGCCTGCCTTGCCCCCAGTACAGGGCAATGATCAACGCTCGCGCTGTGCGCGGGCGCGCGCCAAAGCAGCTGCAATGACCGATTTTTTATCGCCCAGTGCGCTGGTATTTTCTAGCGCTTCTGGCCGAGGCTCGGACAGCGCCAAACGCGATTGGCGCTGTAAATAGCGCTGGCGCGCGTGCTGTGCCTGCGCGGGTGACCATGCCGCCCAGCCCGAGGCTGCGCCGCTGACGTTAAGCAGCGCAATGCAATCGACCGGACACACTGGAATACACAGCTCGCAACCGGTGCAATGCGCGGCAATGACAGTGTGCATCAGCTTGTTGGCACCCAAAATGGCGTCGGTAGGGCAGGCTTGTATGCATAAAGTGCAGCCAATACACCAGTCTTCGTCAATCAGCGCCAGCGTACGCGCAGTTTCTGCGCCGTGTAGCGGATTGAGTGGGCGCACCGCCTGCCCAGTAATGGCAGCCAAGCGGGCAATACCCTCTTCACCGCCGGGCGGACACTGGTCAATACCTGCCCTACCTTGGGCTAGCGCCTGTGCGTAGTGCGCACAATCAGAAAAGCCGCAGCGCGTGCATTGCGTCTGCGGCAGGGCGGCATCAATGCGTGCCGCTAGTTCAACCAAATGCAATGCCAGAACTTAAGACTTATGGTTGCGGCGGCGACCTTTGGTCAGGGGTGCGGCAGCAGTCACTGCTGCCACACGCTGGCCTTCTTTGGCCTCTGGCGCTGGTGCGCTGTCTGCTGCACCTGTCACTGGCGCTGCAGGAGCCACTGCCTCAGCTACAGCTTCAGCAGCTTTAGCTGCGGTAGCAGTATTGGCAGCAGTAGCTACGACGTTGTTCTCCAAAATGAACTGGCGCACCGTTGGATAGACGTTTTCGCGCCAGCGGCGGCCACTGAAAATGCCATAGTGGCCAGCGCCGGCGGCTTCTAAGTGGCTACGCTCTTTATTGATCAAGTTGCAACACAAGTCGTGTGCCGCGTACGTCTGACCTGGGCCGGAGATGTCGTCCAACTCGCCTTCCACCGTCAGCAATGCGGTGGTGGTGATGTCTTGTGGGCGCACACGCTCAAGCGATCCGTCGGGTGCGCGCACATCCCAAGAGTGGTTCATCAACGAGTAGTCTTGGAACACCGTTTTGATGGTTTCTAAATAGTAATGCGCGTCCATATCGAGCACAGCGTTGTACTCATCGTAGAACTTGCGGTGCGCCTCGGTGCTGGCGCCATCGCCTTTGATCAGGTCTTGAAAATAGTCGTAGTGGTTGGTGGCGTGGCGATCGGGGTTCATCGCCACAAAGCCTGTGTATTGTAAAAAGCCGGGGTACACACGGCGACCGGCACCGGGAAAGCTATCAGGTACTGAGAAGATAACGTTCTTCTCAAACCACTCGTAGCTGCGCGTTGAGGCCAAGGTGTTGACCTCGGTCGGCGAGCGACGTGCATCAATCGGGCCGCCCATCATGGTCATGGTCAGCGGCGTAGTCTCACCGCGGCTGGCCATCAGCGACACAGCGGCCAGCACCGGCACCGTCGGCTGGCACACACTGATCACGTGGCAATTGCCATATTTGCCTTGCAGGTGGCGAATGAACTCTTGAACGTAGTTAACGTAGTCGTCCAAGTGAAACTCGCCCTCGGACAGTGGCACCAAGCGGGCATTCTTCCAGTCGGTGATGTAGACCTTGTGGTCTTTGAGCATGGTGCGCACGGTATCGCGCAGCAGCGTGGCGTAGTGGCCCGACAGGGGAGCCACCACCAGTACGACAGGCTGATTTTTCAGCTTGTTCAGCGTGGTGGTGTCGTCCGAGAAGCGCTTAAAGCGACGCAGCTCGCAAAAAGGCTTTTCCAGCTCAATGCGCTCATGGATAGCAACGCCGACGCCGTCCACATCCACCGTGGTAATGCCAAACACCGGCTTTTCATAACCTTTGCCTAAGCGATACGCCAGATCGTAGCCGGCAGAAATACGCTGCGACAGCGGCGTCTTGCTCAAGGGAAACATTGAGTTGCCGTACAACTTAGCCGCAGCTTGAGCGAAGTCGGCAAAAGGCTCCATTAAAGAGCGCTGAGTTTCGTAAATCTGGTAAAGCATGGCATGGCCTTAGTTATGTTGCAGTGCAATATAACAGCACTTGGTTACTTCAAGAAGTGGCTGGATGCCTCGTTCTTGTTGAGTTGCTGACGCACTACAAGTTTGCGAAATATCAATGACTTAGACATCGTGGTCGAACTTAGCGAAATGTACTGGTTTTTTAATTGTTAAACATTATATTTTTTGATAGGGGTGTGACAAATAACCCCCCATGGTCATCCTACGGGAAGCCGTAAGTTGCGGCGCGCGGTTGCTGATAATTGCACCATGCATCCACCACACCCCGACCCGCGCCACACAATGGCAGGCCGCGCCATGCAGTGGCGCTGGCCGTTGCTGGTGGCAGGCGCGCTCACGTTGTTGATGTTGGGCGTTAGCGCTCTGTACTGGCAAGAACAAAAACGCCAAGCAGCAAGCCAAGTAGCGCAAGATTTTCAGCGCACAGTCAACCGCATCGCCGACAACCTTGAAGACCGCATGGATGCCTACGAGCTGGTGTTGCGTGGCATGAAAGGCTTTTTTGACAGCTCAGAACACATCAGCCAAACCGAGTTTGCTGTCTACATCCGTGCCCTGCAGTTAGAAGAAAACAAACCTGGCTTACAGGGCGTCTCCATGATTCGATGGCTGGACGTTGCTGCTCCCGATGGCAGGCGTGCGCACTACGCGCCGATTGCTTTTATTGAACCGCTCACCGAAGAAAATCAACGCGTCTTGGGCTTTGACATTGCTACCCGCCCTCAATCTTGGGAAGCACTAGAGCGCGCACGAGACAGCGGCGAGCCATCCATCACCAGCAAACTACAGTTTGCCCAAGACATGGACATCGACATCACCAAAGCGCCGGCTGCATTGGTACTTTATCTTCCGCTATACCTGCACAATGCCGCTATAGCGACGCTGGAGCAGCGCCGCGCGGCACTGTATGGCTGGGTAAGCGTGCAATTTCGAATGCCAACGCTAATGAAGGGCCTGCCCGAAAAAATCGATAGCAACATAGATTTGCGCATTTATGACGGCGCGCCACTGCAGGGGCAGCTGCTCTACAGCAACGCCGACAGCCACAGCACGACGCTACAGGATGCCAGCTCGGCACCGCTCACCGGACTGGCAGCAAGGCTGCAATCGAGCCGCCAATTGACATTGGGCGGACGCAGCTGGACGCTGGTGTCGCAGCCACGCGCTGGCTTCATCGAGCAACACGCTCGAACGCTACATGACTGGATTGCTGGCATAAGCGCTATCGGCAGCGTGCTGTTGGGCTGGCTCATTTGGCTGCTGTTGACTGGGCGTGAGCGCGGCATTACCTTGGCGCGCGACATCACCGAACACAAGCTGGCCTATTACGACACCCTCACGGGCTTGCCCAACCGCGCCTTGCTGCAAGAGCGGCTGCGCAACGCCATCATGCTGCACCAGCGCTCAGGGCAAATGGGCGCACTGATTTTTCTGGATTTAGACAATTTCAAACAAATCAATGATGCGCGTGGTCACGCCGTAGGGGATGCGCTGCTGATACAAGTTGCCCAGCGTCTCAAGCATTTACTGCGCAGCAGTGACATCTTGGCGCGCTTGGGCGGCGACGAATTTGTGTTGCTGCTCAACGACCTGTCGCGCGATATGCATGCCGCTACAGCAGCGGCGCTGCGCATTGCCGAGCAAGTGCGCAGCGCGCTGGAGGTGCCGCATCAGCTCGAGGGCAACCTATACGCCAGCAGCGCCAGCATCGGCATCACTTTATTCCCCAAAAACTCTGAAAACGTCGATGTTCTGCTGCGCGAGGCCGACACCGCCATGTGCTTGGCCAAGAAAATGGAGCACAACCGCATCTGCCTATTCGAAAGCGCAATGCTGACCGATGCGCAAGAAAGTCTGTCGCTAGAGCAAGACGTCAAAACTGCGCTAGAACGCGGAGAAATCTCGCTGTATGTGCAATCGCAGGTCAATGCTGCCGCTACCGACACGGTGGTTGGCGGCGAGCTGCTGCTGCGCTGGAACCATCCACTGCGCGGCAGCGTGTCGCCGGATAGGTTTATCTCGGTGGCTGAAGAATCTGGGCTGATTTTGCGACTGGGTGATTGGGTCATCGTGCAGGCCTGCCAAGCGCTAGCGCAGCTGCAAGCGACGCGCCCGACTCTGTCGCTGTCGGTCAACGTCAGCCCGCGCCAGTTTCACCAAGAGGACTTTGTTGAACGCATTCGCAGCATCTTGCAGCAAACCGGCGCGCCGCCGACGCAGCTGATTTTAGAAATCACCGAAACCCTGCTCGTCGACAGCCTCGACACCATTGTGCGCATGAGCGAGCTGGTGCAAATGGGCATTCGCTTTTCAATTGACGACTTTGGCACCGGCTACTCCAGCCTGTCCTACCTGAAAAAACTGCCGCTGTTTGAGCTAAAAATTGACAAGAGTTTCATCAACGACATCCCGCACGACCCCGACGACACCGCCATCGTGCAAGCCATCTTGGCCATGGCCATGCACTTCAATTTGCGCGTAGTCGCCGAAGGGGTCGAAACCCAAGCGCAGGCCGATTTTTTGCGAACCCACCACTGTGACGATCTGCAAGGCTACTTGTTCGAGCGCCCGATGCTGATGCAGTCGTGGCTAGACCAGCAGCTGCACCACAGCAGCTAAGCCCTGTCCGCCGCCGCCTCGTCGGTGTGCGCCAACGCTGCCATCGCCGCCACCTGCCGCACCGGCAGCTCTTTGAGCTGGTGGTCACTCCAAATCTGGCGCCAGCGCCGCGCGCCGCGCAGGCCGTGGCGCAAACCCAGCATATGCCGCGCCATGCTGGCCCACGGCGTGCCATGCAGCGCCTGCTCGCGCTCCATGTAATCGACCATCGCCGCCTCGACACCCTCGCGGGTGATGGCGGTGTTGGGTGCATCGCCATAAAACAGCTCGTCCCAGCGCGCCAGCCACCACGGGTTGTGGTAGGCCTCGCGCCCGACCATCACGCCATCGACCAGCGCCAGCTGCTCCAGCACCACTGCATCGCTGCTGATGCCGCCATTGATGGCCAGCGTCAGGTGGGGGAAATCGCGCTTGAGCTGCGCCACCACCGCGTAGCGCAGCGGCGGAATTTGGCGGTTTTCTTTGGGGCTGATGCCGTTGAGCCACGCATTGCGCGCGTGGACGATGAAAGTGCTGCAGCCCGCCTCGGCCACGGTGCCGATGAAGTCGCGCACAAAGTCATAGCTCTCCTCCTTGTCGATGCCAATGCGGTGCTTGATGGTGATGGGCACATTCGGCGCCTCGACCGCATCGAGCATCGCCTTGACGCAATCGGCCACCAAGGCCGGCGCCTTCATCAAGCTGGCGCCAAACGCGCCGCGCTTGACCCGGTCGCTGGGGCAGCCGCAGTTGAGGTTGATTTCGTTGTAGCCCCACTGCGCGCCCAGTTGCGCGCTGCGCGCCAGCGTCGCCGGCTCGTTGCCGCCCAGCTGCAGGGCGACGGGATGCTCTTCCGCGTTAAAGCGCAAATGCCGCTCAGTGCCGCCGTGGATGACCGCGCCGCCATTGACCATCTCGGTGTAGAGCAACGTCCGGCGACTGAGCAGCCGGTGAAAGTAGCGGCAATGGCGGTCAGTCCACTCCATCATGGGGGCAACGCTCATGCGCCACGGGCTGTGCGGGCCGGGGGAAAGGGCCGAAAGAGTATTCAAAGGAGTATTCAAAGCAGGGGCAATTTCAGACATGGCGGCGATTATCCCCGCCGAGGCGGTGCGCAGACGCGGCAAAGCTGCTTTAAAAACCATAGCTTATAGCGCTTTATTTATATGGCTTTCAAATGGTTTTTACGCTGAAATCCTTTAAATACGTGCGGCTGTAGCTATCAATTTTAAAAGCACATATTGCAGAGACAACGCAGCTTTTTTCTGCTGCGCTGATCCCTCGCTATGTCTTTATTTCTTCGGGCCTGCCCGCCGACAAAGACCCCGGCATGGCCTTTGTGCTGGTGCAGCACTTGGCGCCCGACCACAAAAGCCTCCTCTCGCAGCTGATTGGCCGCTACACCCGCATGCAGGTGTTGGAGGTGCAAGACGCGATGGTGGTGCAGGCCAACTGCGTCTACATCATTGCGCCCAACTACGACATGAGCCTGCGCCAAGGCGTGCTGCACCTGCTGGAGCCGGCTGCGCCGCGCGCCCAGCTGTTGGCCTACGTCGCGCACGCCTTTGGCAAGCTGGCGGTGGCCGACAAGCTGGCCATGGCGCAAACGGAAGGGGCGCTGCACAAGATTTTTGCGCTGCTGCGCGCCCAAACCGGGCACGACTTTTCTCAGTACAAGCCCAGCACCATTTGCCGGCGCATCGAGCGGCGCATGGCAGTACACCAAGTTGGCGACTTGGAGACGTATGTCCAATACCTGCAAAAAACACCGTCCGAGATTGACGCTCTGTTTGGCGACTTGCTGATTGGCGTTACCCACTTTTTTCGCGACGCCGAGGCCTTTGCGGCGCTCAAAGCGCACATCACCCCCCAGCTGTTTGCCAGCAAATCGGCCAACAAGGCCAACCAGCACAGCCTGCGGGTCTGGTCGGCTGGCTGCTCGACGGGCGAAGAGGCCTATTCGCTGGCCATCTTGCTGTTTGAGTGCATAAGTGCTCGATACGCTGCTGCCGGTGCAGCACGAAGTCAACATCAGCGCCCGCCAGTTGCAGCAACTGGACTTTTTCGAGCGGCTCCAAACCCTGCTGACCCAGCACCCGGGCATCGAGCCGGCCCGACTGTGGCTGGAAGTGCTAGAGACCAGCGCGCTGGCCGATATGGCGCAGATATCGCAGCTGATTGAAGACTGCAGCCACATCGGCGTGCAATTTGCCTTGGACGACTTTGGCACCGGCTACTCGTCGCTGATCTACCTTAAAAGCCTGCGCGTGGCCCAGCTCAAAATTGACCAAAGCTTTGTGCGCGACATGCTGGAAGACCCGAGCGACTTGGCCATTTTGAAGGGCGTTATCGGGCTGGCCGCCGCCTTCAAACGCGAAGTGATTGCCGAGGGCGTCGAGACCGTAGCCCACGGCGTCGCCCTGCTGCAACTGGGCTGCGAGATGGCGCAAGGCAACGTCATTGCCCACACCATGCCCGCCGAGCAGCTGCCCGCATGGGCCGCCTCTTGGCAACCCGATGCCGCTTGGAGTGCTTGAAGCGCCTATTCAAAAACAATAGCTTATACCGCTTGATTTATATAGCTTTCAGGCAGATTTAATACTGAAAGCCTTTAAATGCGTGCGGTTGAAGCTTCTTTTTTAATAGCGCAGCCGCAGCCCGCGTACCAGCGCTGAATAATTGGAGACAAAACGTACATCCGGCCTAAAATGACCATTTTTTCTAAGTGGACACCATATGGCACAGCGCGTTCAAAAGAGATGGGTGGTAGCACTTCTAGCAGCGGTCTTATTGCAGCCGGTTGTGGCGTTGGCCCAAAGCTCCAAACGCGCGCCAATCGACCTGAGCGCGCGCTTTGCCCAAGTGCAGGCCGATCCCGAGCTGAGTGCCAAATTGCTCAGCACAGGGCGCAAAGTGGCAGCGGTATGCGCCAATTGCCACGGCGAAGGCGGCAACAGCGTCAAACCCGAGATTCCCAACTTGGCCGGACAAAACCCGGCCTATTTGCTAGAGCAAGTGCGCCAGTTTGCCGATGGCCGGCGCCGTGATATGTTCATGGAAGGCATGATCCGCGCCATGAACAACGACGAGAAAATCGGCATGGTGCTGTTCTATAGCTCGCAGCAAGTGGTGCGCACGCCAGCCATCAACGTGGCTTTGGCCGCCAAAGGGCAGGAATACTTCAACAAAGTCTGCTTTAGCTGTCACGGCACCGATGGGCGTGGCAGCGCGCAGTTTCCGCGCATCGCCGGTCAGCAGGTGGCTTATCTGACGCAAACCCTGAAAAACTACCGCGCCGGTGGTGGTCGACGTGCCGACTCCGTGATGGTGGCCAACACCAAAGACATGACCGATGCCGATATCAATGCCATCGTGGCGTTTGTCGCTTCCATGCAATAAGCAGCGCTGAGAGGACGTAAGTGCCCCGCTCAGGCCTCAGGCGGCCGCTTCCAGCCCGCGCGTAAAGTGCGCCTGCATGGCGCGCTGGCTGGCAAATGCATCACCGGCCAAGATGGCCGCCAAAACGGTGCGGTGCTCTTGCAGCGACTCCTCCATGCGCCCTTGCTTGAGCAGCGAGTTGTGCCGATTAAGCTTCATCACTTTGCGCAAATCTGACACCATCTGGCAGCGCCAGCGGTTGTCGGCCAGCTCCAAGATGCGCAGGTGAAAGCGCTCGTTGATAGCAAAAAAGCGCTCGCGCTCACCAACGGCGCTCTCTAGCTCGGCATGCAAATCTTGCAGGCTTTGTCTTTGTTCAGCGCTGGCGCTGGTGGCAACTACGGCGGCGGCATCGCTCTCTAACAAGCCCAGCAGGTGGTACACATCGCGCAGGTCTTTGTCGCTCATTTCGGTAACGTAAGCGCCCCGGCGCACTTTCATCGTCACCAAGCCTTCAGCCGCCAGCACCTTCAAAGCTTCGCGCAGCGGCGTGCGGCTGATGCCAAATTCTTCGGCAATTTTCAGCTCGTCAATCCAGCTGCCCGGCTCCAGCTCGCGGTTAAAGATGCGCTGGCGCAATTGCTCGGCAACTTCTTGGTACAGAGCGCGGGGGGTCAGGGTGACTGCGGACATAGCGCTGGAATGTACCAAACCATGGCACCAAAAACTATAAATTAATAATTACGAATCGGGTAAACTCCCGGGCATTACGCCTGTATGTAACGTTTTGCGACTGCTTTACGAACCCAGTGACACCGCCATGACCAGCTCTACTGAACCAAACTTCAAGCCCTCCACCCTTGCCGACTGGGAGCGCGCCGCTGCCAAGTCCGCCCCCGGCGGCGATGTCTCCGCGCTGAACTGGACCACGCCCGACGGCATCGTCGTCAAGCCGCTCTATACCGCTGCCGATACCGCCGACCTGTCCTACGCCGACACGCTGCCCGGTTTTGAGCCTTACCTGCGCGGCCCCCAAGCCACCATGTATGCGGTGCGCCCGTGGACGATTCGCCAATACGCCGGTTTCTCCACGGCAGAAGAATCCAACGCCTTCTACCGCAAAGCACTGGCTGCGGGCGGTCAAGGCGTGTCCGTCGCCTTTGACTTGGCCACGCACCGGGGCTACGACAGCGACCACCCGCGCGTCACCGGCGACGTTGGCAAGGCCGGCGTAGCGATTGACTCGGTCGAGGACATGAAAATCTTGTTCGACCAGATTCCGCTGGACAAGGTCTCGG
>JAGNUJ010000165.1 GCA_017987055.1 Giesbergeria sp. | reverse complement strand
TGTCCGGCTGCAAGCTGGTGTGCGAGACCCGGCCCACGTGCCACAACTGCACGACGATTTTGCCGTCGGCTTTATGTACCGCCTCGGTCACTTTCTTCCAGCCGTCGAGCTGCTCGGTGCTGTACAGGCCGGGCACGTCGGCGTAGCCCTGCGCCTGCGGGCTGATGGCGGTGGCTTCAGTGATCAGCAGGCCGGCGCTGGCGCGCTGGGCGTAGTACTGCGCCATCAGCGCGGTCGGGATGGCGTCTGGGGCGCGGTTGCGCGTCAGCGGTGCCATCGCAATGCGGTTGGCCAGCTGCAGGCTACCGGCCTGAACGGGATCGAACAAAGTGGTCATAGGGTTTTCCGAGAGAACGGGTAGAGAGCAAACAAAGCGCAAGCCTAATCCAGTAGCCCCACCGCTGCACGCGCAAGGGTGACAAAGCGTAGCGATGCGCCCTGATTAGTATCAAAATAATAGCTTCTAGCGCACGTATTTAAAGGGCTAGAGGCTGTTTTGACTATAAAAAAGAGACCTATGAGACAAAAACCCCATCCAAAGACTGCTGCGCCAGTCACTGAGCTGTCTGAACTGCGCGCCCACCCGGTGTGGGTGGTGCTGGCCTTGTCGCTGGGCGCTGCCGTGTCGCTGGGCGTGACGCGCTTTGCCTACGCGCTGCTGCTGCCAGTGATGCGCGACGACCTCGGCTGGAGCTACACGCTGGCCGGCGGCATGAACACCATCAACGCGCTGGGCTATCTGCTGGGCGCGCTGGCCACGCCGTGGCTGCTGCGGCGCATGGCACCGGGCAGTGTGCTGCTGCTGGGCGCGCTGCTCGCCACGCTGTTTATGGCGCTGAGCGGCTTTTTTGTCGATGCCGTGCCGCTGCTGGTGCAGCGCTTGCTGGCCGGCATCGCCAGCGCGCTGGTGTTCGTTGCCGGTGGGCTGATGGCGGCGCGGTTGGGGGCGCTGGACACCGGGCGCAGCGGGCTGCTGCTGGGCATTTACTACGGCGGCACCGGCTGGGGCATCGTCGCCTCGGCGCTGCTGGTGCCGCCGGTGCTGGCCGCCGCTCCGGCGCTGCACGGCTGGACTTGGGCATGGTGGGCGCTGGCAGGTGTCTGCGCGCTGGCGACGGCGGTGCTGGTCTGGCCGGCGCGGGCGCTGCACGGGCTGGTCAGCGGTGCGCCAGTCGCCGTCAAAAGTGACAGCGCGCCCTCCACATCTTCTGCACCGGCTGCCCCAGCCGCGCCCATCGCTTGGCGCACGCTGACCCCGGCGCTGCTGGGCTACGGCCTGTTTGGTGTCGGCTACATCGGCTACATGACGTTTGTCGTGGCGCTGCTGCAGGGCCAAGGCGTTGGCAGTCTGGGGGTGACGGTGTTTTACACGCTACTGGGGCTGGCGGTGGTGCTGTCGTCGCGCGTTTGGGCGGGATTGCTCGATCGCAGCCGGGGCGGGCAAGCGCTGTCGCGGCTCAACGCGCTGCTGGGCTTGGCGACGGTGTTGCCGGCGTTGAGCAGCGCTTGGCCGGTGGCGCTGGCCTCGGGCATCTTGTTTGGCGGGGTGTTTTTGTCGGTGGTGGCCTCGACCACCGCGCTGGTGCGCCAGCAGCTGGCACCGGTGTACTGGGCGAGCGGCATTAGCGCCTTCACCATCGTCTTTGCGGCGGGACAAATCATCGGCCCGACGGTGGTCGGCGCGATTGCCGACGGGCCGGGCGGACTGGCACGCGGGCTGGTGTTCTCCGCCGCTGCGCTGTGGCTGGGCGCGCTGGTGGCAGCGCGCCAAAAGCCACTGGCCTGTTGAGGGCGTAATTACGCGATTAAACCTTCCGCGCGCAGCGCCGCTTGCACGGCGGGGCGCTCGCTCAACCGTGCCTGAAAGGCGCTCAGGTGCAGCAGTCCAGAGACATCCACCCCCACAAAACCACTCCAATTGACCACCGTAAACAAATAGATATCGGCCACCGTCAACGGCTCGCCCATCAAGTGCAGTTGGTTGGCCAGTTGCCCGTCCACCCACTGCAGGCGCTGCAGCAGGCGCGTGTGCAGCGCCGGCTTAAAGTTGTCGGGCGTGGCCGGGTTAAACAGCTGGCCAAACGGCTGGTGCAGCTCGGTGCTGATAAAGCCCAGCCACTCTTGCAGGCGGTAGCGCGCCATTTTTCCGTTGGCCGGGGCCAGTTGTTTGTCGGGCACTTGGTCGGCAATAAATTGCAAGATGGCGCTGCATTCGCGCAGCTGCTCGCCGCTGTTGAGCGCCAGCACCGGCACATAACCCAGCGGGTTGATGGCATAAAAATCGGTGCCGTCGGCGAGCTGGTGCGTCTTCATGCTGACGCGCTCCAACGTGTGCGGCAAACCCGCTTCGCACAGCGCAATATGGGGTGCCAGCGAGCAAGCGGCGGGGGAGTAGTACAACTTCATGGGCAAAAATTCCTTCGGTAAAAAGAGAGCCAACACAAAAAAAGACCCAACAACCAACATCGTATGCGCTGCGCTGCCGATTTGGCCGGTCAATCTGGCTGAACGATGGGGCTGGGGCGCTGGGCTATTCAGGGCTGCGTCAGTGCCTCCAACTGCGCCAAGAAAATCATCGCATGGCTGCGCTGGTCGCCGCACATCGTTGGCTCGGGCTGCAGACTGGCGCAGACGGTGGGGCGCCCCGGCTGGCCAAAAATCAGGCAGCGCTGGTCGGCGCCCAGTTGCACGCAGCGCACGCCAGCGGGCTTGCCGTGCGGCATACCGGGAATGGCGCTGGAGATCGACGGCGCCGTACAGCACGCGCCGCAGCCCGGACGGCAGTCGATGCGCGCTATCCGAACCATAGCTGCCAGCGCTTGCGCAATAAGGGCTGAAGGCCACTTTTGTTCAAAATTTGCAAAATCATGCGCTGGATTGAAGCACACCAGCGAGCGCAGACAGGTGTTTCACGTGAAACAAGGTGGCCATGTAAAACCCCATAAGTTGCCCACTTCGGTGCTGCGGCCTGCAAAGTGGGAAAATCGGCGCTGTTTTTTTGACCATTAGGGCCACTGCGCCCCGGAGCGTTGTTTCATGTTGTACCCCCAAGAATTTGATGTCATCGTCGTTGGCGGTGGCCACGCCGGCACCGAGGCGGCGCTGGCCGCTGCGCGCATGGGCTGCCAGACGCTCTTGCTCACGCACAACATCGAGACGCTGGGGCAGATGAGCTGCAACCCGTCGATTGGCGGCATTGGCAAAGGCCACTTGGTCAAGGAAGTGGACGCGCTGGGCGGCGCGATGGCGCTGGCGACTGATGAAGCTGGCATCCAGTTTCGGATTCTGAACAGCTCCAAAGGCCCCGCCGTGCGCGCCACGCGGGCGCAGGCCGACCGCATCCTGTACAAGGCCGCCATCCGCCGCGTGCTAGAGAACCAGCCCAATCTGCTGATATTCCAACAAGCGGTGGACGACTTGATGGTCGAGGGCGACCGCGTCGTCGGCGCGGTGACGCAGATTGGCCTGCGCTTTCGCAGCCGCAC
>JAGNUJ010000052.1 GCA_017987055.1 Giesbergeria sp. | reverse complement strand
ACAGCGCACCGACAAACAGCCATTTGCCCATGCTAGAGAGGTCGCGTTTGATGACCGACGACAGGCTGGCCATGCCCAGAAAAATCACGCCGGTGCCGGCAAACGCCGTCATGATGAGTCCAGCGCCGTTGGCCTGACCGAGCACGGCACCGACCAAGCGCGACAGCATCAGTCCCATAAAGAAAGTAAAGGCCAGCAGCACCGCGACGCCAGCGGCGGAGTTTTTGGTCTTCTCGATGGCGTACATAAAGCCAAACGCGCCGCCTAAAAACACCATTGCGCCAATGCCGGGCGACAGCGCACGGGTCAGGCCGGTGGCCACGCCAATCCAAGCGCCCAAAACGGTGGGCACCATCGACAGCGCCAGCAGCCAATAGGTGTTGCGCAGCACTTGGTTGCGCTCGGCGGGGGTGGAGACGGCGGTGTCATACGCGCCGTAGATGGGAATTTGGTTGCTCATAAATTCAGTCCGTAATGGATAAAAAAGGGGTTACTTGGCAGCAGCGGCGGCGGCGCGGGCGGCTTCGGCCTTGGCTTTGGCCTCATCGGCTTTGCGCTGCAGCTCAGCGGCTTCTTTTTCTGCGGCGGCGGCAGCTTCTTTGGCTTTAGCGGCTTCGGCTTCTTTGGCCTTGGCGGCTTCGGCTTCTTTGTCGCCCGACAGGCTACCGGCCAGCGCGTTACCCGCCATTGAGCCTACGACACCGCCAACGACGGCGGCACCCATAGTGCCCATCAAGCCAGGACCAGCAGCAGCGGGAGCTGCAGCAGGAGCGGCAGCAGCGGCAGGTGCAGCGGCAGGTGCAGCGGCTGGGGGCTTTGCGGTGGCAGCGGGTGCAGCAGCCGGGGATTTTTGAAGACTGACCGGTGCCGATTTGCTAGCGCCAAAGCGCTTGGCGTGTGCCATCGTCGGTGCCATCAGCGAAGTGATGGTCAAAGCGATAACAGCAGCAGCAGTGGCACGGAAAGAAGAATTTTTGCGCATGGGGGATGTCCTGAAATAGTTAAAAAATAAACGCTTTTTGCGTTTGGTGACCCACCATACGGGTTTGAAGGCATCGAAAAAAGCAGAAAATAATTGAAACTGTTTCCTGTAAAAACTGACTATGGGTCTCGCCTTCAACCACCGCCATCTGTATTACTTCTGGGTCGTCGCCCAAGAAGGCAGCATGACGCGCGCCGCAGCACGGCTGGACATGGCGGTGCAAACCGTCAGCGCGCAGGTGCGCGAGTTGGAGCGCGATTTGGGCTGCCAGCTGCTGCGCCCAGCCGGGCGCGGGCTGGCGCTGACCGACGCCGGCATGGTGGCGCTGCAGCAAGCGGAGCAGATTTTTCAGCTATCGCAAGCGTTGCCAGAGCAGGTGCTGGCCACGGTGCAAACACCCTCAGTGCGCCTGGCTGTCGGCATTGCCGATGGCTTGCCTAAGCTGGAAGTGCAGCGCCTGCTGCAGCCAGTGCTGGGCACGCCCCATTTGCGCTTGCTGTGCGACGACGGCGAAGTCACTGGCTTGCTGGCCGATTTGGTATTGCACAAGCTAGACGTGGTGCTGACCGACCACCCAGCGCCGCCCCATTTGCAGCTCAAAGTCCACAGCCATTCACTGGGCAGCTCAGACATCGGCTGGTACGGCGCGGCACACTGGTGGGCACGGGCGCAGACAGGTTTTCCAGCCTCGCTGCAGCAGGTGCAGGTACTGCTGCCGACGACGCACTCGGTGATGCGCAGCCAGCTTGACCGGTGGTTGCACCAAAAAGGCTTGCACCCGCAGGTGGTCGGAGAAATCGAGGACAGCGCCCTGCTAGAGACCTTTGGCAGCACTGGTTTAGGCATTTTTCCAGCGGCGCTGGCGGCACAGGATGCCTTGTTCAAGCGCAGCCAAGTCCAGTTGATTGGTGCCTGCGAGGGCGTGCAAGAACACTACTACGCCATCAGCACCGAGCGCAAGGTAATGCACCCGCTGGTGCAGCAAATCCTTAAGCCGGCGCGGCGCTAGAGCCGCGCCGGTGCTGGCTGCGCACTCAAAAACTCCCCGAAGAATTTCGACACAGCTCCAATGTCGACATAGCGTTTGCCACGCTGATCGCTGAGCTGATGGCCCAGTTAGGGACGCGTGGGCACCTCCAGCGTCACCAAGGTCGGGCCGCGCAGCGCAGCGCCTAGGCGCGCTTGGCGCACACCGACGCTTTGCAGTACCAAGCCGGCATCGATCTTGGCACCGACGCGAAACGGTTTCGCCGGCTGGCTATCGACCGCAATCAGCGCCGCACCAGCGCCGCTGCTGCGCCCGGCCAGCACGCCAACCAGCACAAAACGGCTGGCCACTGAGGCCGTAGGCGCTGCGACCACGGCCGGCGCATCCAATGCCACCACGCCGAGCAATCGCGCCAAGGCTTCAGCGTCGGGCACCGGCAGTGCAGCCGCTACGGCAGGCACCGGCGCACCAGCGACAGGTGCGGATAAACGCAATCCCCAATAGACGGCGCTCCCCGCGGCCAGCAGCCAAAGCGCCAAGGTGGTCAAGCGCACTGCCCAGCTGTTGTCTGTGTTTTTCAGCATCGCAGGATTATCATGCAGCCGATTAGCCCGTTCCGCTGGCACCTTGTTCTTGGCCTGATGCGCCTTGTCTGTCTGCTTAAAACACCATGAAACGCTTTTTCTCACCCGTTCACACTGCCCGACGCCGTTTGGCCGCTGGTTTTACTTTGATTGAGCTGATGGTGGTGCTGGTCATCATTGGCGTGCTGGCGGCGCTTATCGTGCCGAATGTGCTCGACCGCGCTGACGACGCGCGCAGCACAGCGGCGCGCACCGATGTCACCAACGTGATGCAGGCACTCAAGCTGTACCGCTTGGACAACCAGCGCTATCCGACGTCAGAGCAAGGCCTGCAAGCGCTGATTACCAAGCCCACCACCGCCCCGCTGCCACTGAACTGGCGCCCGTACTTGGAAAAGCTGCCCAACGACCCGTGGGGTCGGCCTTACCAGTACCTCAACCCCGGCGTGAAGGGCGAAATTGACGTGATGTCTTTCGGTGCCGACGGCCAATCGGGCGGCGAGGGCAAGGATGCGGATATTGGCAGTTGGCAATAAAAAAATCCGCGCTAACGGCATCCGTGGCTTCACGCTGCTGGAGTTGCTAGTGGTGCTGAGCATCATGGCGCTGGCCACCGTCGGCGTGGGTTTGGCGATGCGCGACGGCACCCAAGCGCAGCTAGAGCGCGATGCCGAGCGGCTAGCGGCGCTGCTCGAGTCAGCCCGCGCCCAGTCGCGCGCCAGTGGCGTACCGGTGCGCTGGCTGGCACGGCCCGAGGGCTTTCGCTTTGACGGTCTGCCCGATAGCCACACTCTGCCAACGCGCTGGCTCGATCCCACAACCGGCGTGCGCGGCGAGGCCAGCTTAGTGCTGGGACCGGAGCCGTTGATTGGGCCGCAGCAGGTCATCTTGAGCCAATCCACCCACCCCGAACATGCCCTGCGCGTCGCCACCGATGGCCTGCGCCCGTTTGCGGTGGAGGCGGTGCAGTAATTCAATGCAGCCCATGCAGCCAACGCAGCGCGGCTTTACGCTGATTGAGGTGCTGGTAGCGCTGGCCATCGTGGCGATTGCGCTGCTGGCCGGCTTGCAAGCCACCAGCGCCCTGACGCGCAACGCCGCGCGCCAAGCCGATGTGCTGCTGGCGCACCTGTGCGCAGAAAACACCCTCGTCAATATCCGCCTCGCGCCGCAGATGCCGCCGGTGGGCGACAGCACGCACAACTGCGAGCAGGCCGGGCGCACGCTGAGCGTCAGCTTGGTGGTGCGCCCCACGCCGAACCCGCTGTTTCGCCGCGCCGATGCGCAAGTCTTCGATGGCGAGCTGCCAGTGCTGCGCCTGACCACCATCGTCGGACGGCGTTGAGCATGGCCCAGCACCCATTGGTCCGCCAACGCGGCTTCACGCTGATCGAGCTGCTGGTAGCGCTGGCGGTGATGGCGCTGCTGGCCATCGTCAGCTGGCGCGGGCTGGACGGCATGGTGCGCGCGCAACAACAAACCCGCCAGCGCGGCGATGAGCTGCTGGTGCTCCAAGCGGCATTGGCGCAGTGGGGCGCTGATCTCGATGCCGTGCTGCCGCTGGCACACACCGTGCCGCTGGACTGGGATGGCCAAGTGCTGCGCATCACCCGGCGCAGCAGCGCCGTACCCGACCCCGGCGCGCTGGTGGTGGCGTGGGCGCGGCGCAACGTGCAGGGTCAAAGCCAGTGGCTGCGCTGGCAGTCACCGCCACTGCGCACCCGCGCCCAGTGGCAGCAAGCGTGGCAGCAAGCCGCGATCTGGTCGCGTAACCCGAGCGACGCCGACCAACGCGTCGAAGTGGTACTGATGCCGCTGACCGACTGGCAGATTTTTTATTACCGGGGCGGCGCTTGGAGCAATCCACAGTCCAGCAACGGCAACTCAGCGGATACCGCTGGAGCCGGCGCAGAAGCCATCCCCAGCGCCAGCATTCCAGATGGCGTGCGGCTGCAGCTAGAACTGCCGCCCGGCCAAGCGCTGGCGGGGCGCCTCACGCGCGACTGGGTCAATCCACTGCAAGGCGGCGGCAAGTCATGAGCCGCATACCAATACGCCAACGCGGCGCCGCACTGCTGGCCGCCATGCTGACCGTGACGCTGGTCGCCACGTTTGCGGCGACGGCCATGTGGCAGCAGTGGCGCGCGATTGAAATCGAGGCCGCCGAGCGCGCTCGGGTGCAATCGGCATGGATTTTGATGGGCGCGCTTGACTGGTCGCGCCTGATACTGGCCGAAGACGCCAGCGGCGGCAGCGCCGACCACTTGGCCGAACCGTGGGCGGTGCCGCTGGAAGAAGCGCGCCTGTCGACCTTCTTGGCCGCCGAGCGCAACGTGGCCCAAGTCGACGACGCCAGCACCGACACCACCGACGCGTTTTTGTCCGGCAACATCATCGACCTGCAATCGCGCCTGAACCTGATGGCGCTGACCGCGAGCGATGCAGACAACGAAGCGCATAAAGAAGTTCAAGCGCAGTTCAGTCGCCTGTTTAGCCAACTCGGCCTGCCGCCGGGCGAGCTGAGCGCGCTGACCCAAGCGCTGCGCCAAGCGCAGGGTAAAGACGATGCCAACGCCCCGCTGCTGCCACAGACGCTGGAGCAATTGACGTGGCTAGGCATCTCCCCGGCCAGCGTCGCGGCACTGGCGCCGCACGCCACGCTGCTGCCCGAACGCAGCACCCGCCTCAACCTCAACACCGCCGACGCCACGGCGCTGATGGCCGGCATTGAAGGCCTAGACGCCGCCGGCGCTAACAAACTGATAGCAGTGCGCCAGTTGCAGCACTTTCGCACCCTGAGCGATACGCGCGCGCTGTTGGGCGAGAACGTACACATCAAAGAGCACCTGCACGGCGTCAGCAGCAACTACTTTGAAGTGCGTGGCCGGCTGCGCTTGGACGACGTGACGGTGTACGAGCGCTCGCTGGTGCGCCGCTTTGGGCGCAGCGTCAGCACCGTCTGGCGCCAGCGCGGCGCAGTGGTGCTGGCGAATGCCGCCAACACCACTGCCCCCTGAATCCGTGGACTGCGCGGCAGCGGCTCGAACCTACAATGGCCGGCGAAATTCCCCCCATGAGTACCCTGATTCTTCACCTGCCCTTGGCACTGCCCGGGCCCCACACCGAATACCGCTACACGCTAAGCCTTGACGGCCACAGCGCCAGCGGTCACGCCACTGCCCGCGCCGCCTTGCTACCCGCCGCTAGCGAAACCGTGGCCGTGGTGCCAGCGCAAGCGCTGTCGTGGCAGCGCGTGACTTTGCCCCAAGGCGTAGGCGCGCAGTCGCCGCGTCTGCGCGCCGTGCTCGAAGGTCTGCTGGAAGAGCGCCTGCTAGACGAGCCCGCCGCGCTGCACTTTGCCCTGCCACCGCAAACCCCCGCCGCAAGCCCGGTGTGGATTGCCGTTTGCGACCGCACTTGGCTGCGCGCCGCGCTGCAAGCGCTAGAGGCCGCAGGCCGCCCCGCCGCCCGCGTGGTGCCTGAATTTGCCCCCGGTGCCACCGCCAGCGCCCAGCCCGAACTGTTTGCCCAAGGCACGCCCGAAGACGCGCACTGGGTGGTGACCGGCTACGGCGCTGAGGGCGGCGTGCTGGTGTTGCCCCTCTCGGGCGCGGCGCTGGCCTTGGTCAACCTGCAAGCGGATGACAGCAGCGCCGTGCCGATACACGCCGAGCCAGCCGTCGCCGCGCTGGCAGAAAAAACCGTCGGCCGCCCAGTGCAGCTAGCCACCCACAGCAGCCGCGCCCTGCTGGCGGCGCGCGGCGACTGGGATTTGGCGCAGTTTGATTTGGCCAGCTCCGGGCGCACGCGGGCGCTGCGCAAGGCCGCCAGCTTGGCCAGCGCCCTGCTGCACGCGCCGCAGTGGCGCGCGGCGCGCTGGGGCGTCGCCGTACTGCTACTGGCCCACCTGCTGGGGCTGAACCTGTGGGCGTGGCAAGAGCGCCAAAGTCTGGCCGCCAAACAAGCCAGCGTGCGCAGCGCGCTAACGCAGACCTTCCCGCAGGTCAAAGTCATCGTCGATGCCCCGGTGCAAATGGAGCGCGAACTGGCCCTGCTGCGCCAAGCGGCCGGTGCGTTGTCGGCGCACGACTTGGAGCCGCTGCTGGCCATCAGCGCCCGCGCCCTGCCTGCTGCTTGGCAAGCCAGCGCCATCGACTACAGCGGCGGCCAACTGCGCCTGCGCGGCCCGCTGTTGAGCGCCGACGAGCAAAGCCACGCCAGCGACACCGCCCGCGCCAGCGGCTACCAACTGCACACCGAAGGCGACACCTTGCTGGTGCGCGCCGCCCCCACACCATGAGCCGCACGCCACATTCCTCCAAAAGCAGTGCCGCCCCGAGCGCCCCGAGCGCCCTGAGCACCCACTGGCAAACGCTGGGCCCACGCGAACAGCACTTGGTGCGCGCCGCCGCGCTCTTGGTCGCGCTGGCACTGCTATGGTGGCTGGCGCTGGCCCCGGCGCTGCACACCCTGCGCAGCGCCCCGGCGCGCCACGCTGCGCTGGACGCGCAACTGCAGCAGATGCAGGCTCTGCAAGCTGAAGCCGAGGCGCTGAAAAACACCCCACGCGCCGACCCCGACAACGCCTTGCGCGCACTGCAAACCTCCGTCACCGAACGCCTTGGTCCTAGCGCCCGCCTCGCCTTATCGGGCGAGCGCGCCACGCTGACGCTGCAAAACCTCTCGGCTGACGCGCTGGCGCAGTGGCTGGTGCAAGCGCGCAGCAACAGCAAAGCCGTGCCGCAAGAAGCCCACTGGACGCGCAGTAACGCACCGGCTAACTCTAAAAACCCCAGCGCGCACTGGGACGGCACGCTGGTGCTGGCACTGCCGTCGCGCTAATTCACTGTTGCCATGACCCGCTCCTTCGCTCCACCAAGCGCTGCCCGCTCACCTTGGACGTGGGCGCTGCTGGGCGCGTTGCTCGGCGCACTGCTAACGCTGGCGCTGTTTGCCCCAGCGCAGTGGCTGGCCAACGCCATCGCCCAAGCCAGCGCCGACCAAGTGCAGCTGGCGCAGGCGCGCGGCACGCTGTGGAACGGCTCGGCGCAACTGGTGCTGACCGGCGGCGGCGCCAGCCAAGACCGCGCCGCCCTGCCCGGACGCATAGTTTGGCAACTGCGCCCCACTTGGAGCGGCCTGCGCGCCCAACTCCATGCCGCGTGCTGCACCGACAGCGCCCTTCAACTGCAAGTCAAGCTGCGCTGGGGCGGCGCGCAACTCACACTGGCCGACAGCCAAAGCCAATGGCCCGCTGCCGTGCTGGCGGGTCTGGGCACGCCGTGGAACACGCTGCAGCCGCAAGGCCAGCTGCAATTGCGCACCACCCATCTACAAGCCGACTGGGCCGCTGGCCGCATGGTGCTGAGCGGACAAGCGCAACTGGACGCGCTGGCCATGTCCTCGCGCCTATCGACCGTAGCGCCGATGGGCAGCTACCGCTTTGAACTGCAAGGCGGCGAAGTGCCCACGCTGACCCTGCAAACCCTCGAAGGCAGCCTGCAACTGAGCGGCAGCGGCCAATGGGTTGGCCAGCGCCTGCGCTTTGCCGGCGAAGCCAGCGCCGCGCCCGAGCGCCAAGCCGCGCTGGCCAACTTGCTCAACCTTATTGGACGGCGCAGCGGCGCCCGCTCCCTCATCACCCTGGGTTAACCGTATGTCTCGTCTCTCTCATCTGCCTGTGCTGACCAAGCACGCCGTCCAAATTGCTATTCAAACCATAGCTACTACCGCCCTACTGGTAAGCGCTAGCGGCACAATTCATGCTCAAACAAAGCAAAGAACTGCCCCGAATGCCACCAGCGCGCCCGCCGGCGAGCCGGTGACGCTGAACTTTGTCAACGCCGACATCGAAGCCGTAGCCCGCACGATGGCCACCATCACCGGGCGCAACGTGGTGGTCGATCCACGCGTCAAAGGCCAGCTGAACTTGGTAGCCGAGCGCCCGGTCAGCCCGGCAGCGGCCTTCCAACAGTTCTTGGCCGCGCTGCGCCTGCAAGGCTTTACGGTGGTCGAATCCAGCGGCCTGTACAAAGTGGTGCCCGAGGCCGACGCCAAACTGCAAGGCGGCAGCGTCAGCGTGGCGCGCGGTGGCAGCGCCGCCAACAGCGGCTTGGCGGGCGGGCAAATCGTCACGCAGATTTTTAAGCTGAACTACGAAAGCGCCGGCAACTTGGTGCCGGTGCTGCGCCCGCTCATCAGCCCCAACAACACCATCAACATCAACCCCGGCACCAACGCGCTGGTGATTACGGACTACGCCGACAACCTGCAGCGCCTCGGAAAAATCATTGCCGCGATGGACGTCTCCAACGCCAGCGATGTCGAAATCATTCCGCTGCAAAACGCCATTGCGACTGAACTAGCGCCACTGGTAGCGCGCTTGATTGACGGTGGCGGCGGTGCCAGCGCCAGCAACACGCCCGGCCAAACCGACACCTTCTTCAAAACCACGCTGCTGGCCGAGCCGCGCAGCAACGCGCTGATTCTGCGCGCCGCCAACCCAGCGCGCGTGGCCCAAGTGCGCGCACTGGTCGCTAAGCTGGACCAAGCGCCCACCGCCGGCAACGGCAACGCCAGCGCCAACGGCAACATCCACGTCGTCTATTTGAAGAATGCCGACGCCACGCAACTGGCGACCACGCTGCGCGCGGCGATGGCCGCCAACGGGGCCGGTGGTGGCGCGGCAGCGGCCAGCAGCCCCGCAGCCAGCACCGCCAGCGCCGCCAACACCAGTACCAATACCAACACCGCCGGCCTGAGCGCTGCAATGGGCATGGGGGCAGGCAGCACCAGCGCCAACAACCAGCCCTCGACCGGCGGGCAAATCCAAGCCGACCCGGCGACCAACTCGCTGGTCATCACTGCGCCCGAGCCGCAATACCGCCAGCTGCGCGCCATCATCGACCAACTCGATGGCCGCCGTGCGCAAGTGCTGGTCGAGAGCTTGATCGCCGAAGTCAACGTCAACAAAGCGGCGCAGTTTGGCATCCAGTGGCAAAGCCTGATCGGCCAAAACAGCAGCGTGATTGGCGTAGTTGGCAACAACTTCAACATCGGCGGCACCAATCTGTTTCAACTGGCGCAAGGGCTGAAAGCGGGCACCAGCCTGCCCTCGGCGGGCATGAACATTGGTATCGCTGGCAAACACAACGGCGACTACGTACTGGGCGCGCTGGCCAATTTGCTGCAAACCTCGGGCGATGGCAACGTGCTCTCCACCCCCAACTTGCTGACGCTGGACAACGAAGAAGCCAAAATTTTGATTGGCGAAAACGTCCCCTTCCCGACTGGCTCGTATGCCAACACCGGCGGCAGCAACAACAGCGTCAACCCCTTCACCACGGTGGAGCGCAAAGACGTTGGCCTGACCCTGCGCGTGCGCCCGCAAATCAACGAAAACGGCACCGTCAAACTGGTGATCTACCAAGAGACCTCGGCCGTCAAAGCCGGTACCGAAAAAGCCGATAACGGCCCCACCACCACCAAGCGATCGATTGAATCGACGGTGCTGGTCGAGGACGGCTCCATCATCGTGATTGGTGGCCTGCTGCAAGACAAATACAGCGGCGGCCAAGAAAAGGTGCCGTTTTTGGGTGACATCCCCGGCATTGGCGCGCTGTTTCGCAGCGACACCCGCACCCGCGAAAAAACCAACCTGATGGTGTTTTTGCGCCCGGTGGTGCTGCGCAGCGGCGACGACAGCAGCCGCCTATCAATGGACCGCTACGACCTGATGCGCGGCCTGCAACAAAACGCCCAGCCCACGCCCAGCGCCACGGTGCCAATCAACGAAGGCCCGCTGCTGCCGGCGCTGGCCGAGCAGCCCTTCCCCGGCAACCCCATCGACGCCGCGCCACTGCTGCTGCCCACCCCCATCGCCCTGCCAGCCCCTGAGTTAGCGCCGGTCACTGCGCCGGCCTTCGTCCCGCAAGAGCCAAGCTGGTCGCCCCAATAACTGCCGTATTTATCTAACGCCATGCGCCATCCCCTGCCCTACGCCTTTGCGCGCAGC
>JAGNUJ010000164.1 GCA_017987055.1 Giesbergeria sp. | reverse complement strand
GCATGGCGGGCCTTAAAAGTCAGTTGTTTTGGCTGAAAGCGTCGTAAGCCGGCGCGTCCATCAGCCCATCACATTCCTGCGGCTTGGCGACGCGCACTTTGAACAGCCAGCCCGCGCCCATCGGGTCAGAGTTAGCAAGGGCAGGGTCAGCGCGCAGGGCTTCATTGACTTCAACAATCTCGCCCGACAGCGGCATATACACATCGGCCGCGGCTTTGACCGACTCGATCACGCCAGCGACATCGCCCTGCGCCAGCGTTTTGCCGACTTCGGGCAAATCGACAAACACCACATCGCCCAGCGCGTCTTGCGCGTGTACGGTGATGCCGACGGTGGCGGCTTGTTGGTCGGCGGTGTCAATCCACTCGTGGTCGCGCGAAAATTTAACGGTCATAAAAAGCTCCAAAGAAAAGTTAAAAAAGTGATTTTTTTCAGGTCAGCCACGGTAATAGTGCGTTGGCACCAACGGCGTGGCTACCACCACCATTGGCACTGGTTTGCCGCGCACCAGGGCAAACAGCTCGGTGCCGACTGCGGCGTAATCGGGCTGCACGTAGCCCATCGCAATCGGCTGGTTCAGGCTGGGGCTGAGCAAGCCGCTGGTGACTTGGCCGATGTGCTGGCCGTCCATGTTTTCTAGCGTCGCTGGCCCGCGCACCGGCACGCGCTCGGTGGCGCGCAGGGCGACGCGCTTGCGGGTCAGCCGCGCCGGGTTGTCGATTTGCGCCAGCACCAGATCGGCGCCCGGAAAACCGCCCGCCCGCGCGCCACCCGTGCGGCGCACTTTGGGAATCGCCCAAGTCAGCGCAGCTTCGGGCGGGGTGGTGGTGATGTCCATGTCGCTGCCGTATAGGCACAGGCCTGCTTCCAAGCGCAGCGAGTTGCGCGCGCCCAGTCCGACGGGTTTGACCTCGGGCTGTGCCAACAGCGCCCGCGCCAGCGTTTCGACCTGTGCGGCGGGGACGGAGATTTCAAAACCATCCTCGCCGGTGTAGCCGCTGCGGGTGACAAAGCAGTTGCAGCCGGCAATGCTGAAATCGCCGCCGCTCATAAACACCAGCGCGGCGGTGTCCGGTGCCAAGCGCGCCAGCGCGGCGCCGGCCAGCGGGCCTTGCAAGGCCAGCAGCGCTTGCTCGGGCTGAGGGAGGACTTGGCAGTGCCGGCCAATCTGCGCCTCGATGTACGCGAAATCCGCCACCTTGCAAGCGCCGTTGACGATGGCAAAAATCTCGCCCAGCCCTTTGTTGAACAGCATCAGGTCGTCCAAGATGCCGCCGGTCTCGTGCAGCAACAGGCCGTAGCGCTGCTTGCCGACGGGAAGGTCGATCACATCGACCGGCATCAGGCTCTCCAGCGCCGCCGCCGCGCCGCGCCCGACCAGCCGTAGCTGTCCCATGTGCGAGACGTCAAACAGGCCGGCAGCTTGGCGGGTGTGCAAGTGCTCAGCGACCAAGCCGCTGGGGTATTGCACTGGCATCGAATAGCCGGCAAACGCCACCATGCGCGCGCCCAGTTCTAGGTGCAGCGCGTGCAGGGGGGTGGTGAGCAAGGGGTGGGAAGCGCTGTCGGACATAGGGCGTGGTCTCCAAAGCAAAGCAGGGCCAGAGCCAGAGTCGGTGCGATAGGGTTTGGTGTGTTTGCACCTGTGTCTGCACCTTAGGCGGTGCCGCGCGCTAAGTGGGCGGGCAGCCGTCTGCTGACGGCGAAATTCTACCCAGCTTATAGCGATGGCTGCGCGTGCGGCAGCTTGCCCGCAGAGACAAAGAAGGGACAAAGAAGGGACTTTGTGCTGCGCACGCTGAAGAAGGCCGATTTGCCGCTATTTGTGAGCTAAATCGGCCTCTAGCCCTTTAGATGCGTGCGCTAGCAGCTATCAATTTTGAAAAATTCTGGACGCTTAACCCAGTAGCAGCGCATCGTCTGCAAGCTGCTCGCCGCGCACTTTTTCGAACATGTGCAGCAAATCGGCCACGTCCATGCGTTGGCGCTGCTCGCCCGAGACGTCCAACACCACTTGGCCTTGGTGCAGCATCACGGTGCGCTGGCCGACGTCCAGCGCCTGCCTCATGCTGTGCGTGACCATCATGGTGGTCAGTTGGTTCTCGGCGACGATGCGCGCCGTCAGTTGCAGCACAAAGTCGGCGGTGCGCGGATCGAGCGCAGCGGTGTGCTCGTCCAGCAGCAAGATACGCGACGGCTGCAAAGCCGCCATCAACAGGCTGACGGCCTGGCGCTGGCCGCCCGAGAGCAGGCCGATGCGGTCGCTCAAGCGGTTTTCCAAGCCCAATCCCAGCGTGGACAGCCGCTCGCGGAAGGTGTCGCGCAGCGACGCTTTCACCGCGCTGCGCAGCCCGCGCTTGGCGCCGCGTTCTTGCGCCAGCGCCATGTTTTCTTCAATCGTCAGGTCTTCGCAGGTGCCGGCCATCGGGTCTTGAAACACCCGCGCTACGCGCTGGGCCCGCGCCCAGACCGGCTGGCGCGTGACGTCCAAGCCGTCGATGGAGATGCTGCCCTTGTCGACCGATTGGTCGCCCGAGATAGCGTTGAGAAAGGTGGACTTGCCCGCGCCGTTGGAGCCGATGACGGTGACGAATTGGCCGGTCGGAATGTCCAGCGACATACCGCGCAGGGCGCGCATCTCAATCGGCGTGCCGGGGTTGAAGGTGAGTTCGAGTTGTTGGGCGCTCAGCATGGCTTTATTCGGTTAAATCAAACGGACGCTTAGGCGCGGCGGGTGAAGCGTTTTTTCAGCTGCGGAATCACCAGCGCAAAAATCACCAGCAAGGCAGTGACCAAGTTCAGGTCTTGCGCTTTGAGGCCAATGAAGTCGCTGTTGAGCGCCATCGCAATAAAGAAGCGGTACACGATGGCGCCAATCACCACCGCCAGCGTGGCGTAAATGATGCGGCGCGACGGCAAGATGCTCTCGCCGACGATGACGGCGGCCAAGCCAATCACGATGGTGCCAATGCCCATCGAAATGTCCGCGCCGCCCTGCGTTTGCGCAAACAGCGCGCCAGCCAAGCCGACCAGCGCGTTCGACACTGCCATGCCCAGCAGCACCATCGCGCCGGTGTTGACGCCCTGAGAGCGCGCCATGCGGGCATTGGAGCCGGTGGCGCGAATCGCCAAGCCGCGCTCGGTGGAGAAAAACCAGTCCAGCGCCAACTTGGCGGCAATCACGATGAACAGCAGGATCAGCGGGCGGGCGAGGTAGTCGTCGATGCCCTCGGGCTGCAGCAGGGTGAACAAAGTCGGGTCGTTGATGAGGGGCACGTTGGGGCCGCCCATGACGCGCAGGTTGATGGAATACAGCGCAATCATCATCAAGATGCTGGCCAGCAAGTCCATGATTTTCAGTTTGACGTTCAGCCAGCCGGTCAGCAGGCCAGCTGCAGCGCCCGCAGCGGTGGCGGCCAGCGTGGCCAGCCACGGGTTGACTCCGTTGGCAATCAAGATGGCGCAGACTGCGCCGCCCAGCGGAAAGCTGCCGTCCACCGTCAAATCGGGAAAGCGCAG
>JAGNUJ010000163.1 GCA_017987055.1 Giesbergeria sp. | reverse complement strand
CACACCGATATCAACGAGGCGATGCTGCGCACCGGGCGCAATCGCTTGATTGATGCCGGCGTGGTACTGCCAACGCTGGTCTGCGATGCCGAAAAGCTGCCGTTTCCCGATGCGCACTTTGATGTGGTCAGCGTGGCGTTTGGCCTGCGCAATATGACGCACAAAGATGTTGCGCTGGCCGAGATGTGCCGGGTGCTCAAACCCGGTGGCAAGCTGCTGGTGCTCGAATTTTCTAAGGTCGCCAAGCCGCTGAGCAAGGTCTACGACTGGTACTCCTTCAACGTGCTGCCCCAAGTCGGCAAGCTAATTGCCGGCGATGCCGAGAGTTACCGCTATTTGGCTGAATCCATCCGCATGCATCCGGGCCAAGAGGAGTTGAAGGCGCTGATGAAGCAAGTCGGCTTTGGCCATGTGGACTACCACAACATGACCGGCGGTGTGGTCGCTTTGCATGTGGGAATCAAATGTTGAACTGGTGGAGAACTGATATGAAGAAATGGTTGCCTGCATTGCTGGTGGCGTTCCTGATGGTGTTGCCTCCCGAGGCGGACGCGCGGCGTATGGGTGGTGGCAAGTCGTTGGGGCAGCAGTCCGGCAACGTCTCGCAGCGCAATGCCGCACCGGCTAACAATCCCGGCGCGCCGACGCAAAACGCCAATTCGGCCACCAACAAGCCCGCACCGGCCGCTCCAGCGGCTGCCGCGCCCAAGAAGCCTTGGGGCGCGATGCTGGGCGGTTTGGCGGCGGGCTTGGGGTTGGCGTGGCTGGCCCATTCGCTCGGTTTGGGCGAGGGCTTTGGTCAAATTTTGATGTTTGCGCTGTTGGCGATGGCAGCGTTTGCCATCTTTAAGATGGTGATGCGTGCGCGCAGCGGCGCCCGCAGTGCGCCCGCAGCAGCGTCGCCGTTTGCCTTCCAAGGCGCGGGCGCTGGTTCACCGTCACCTGAATCGGCACCGCTGCCGCGCGGGTACAGCCCGAACAACGTCGGCAACGATGCCTCGGCGCGTCCTTGGGAAGGCAGCAATATGGCGGGTGGCTCGATGATTGGCTCGGCGCTGGCTGGCTCGCAAAACTGGGGTGTGCCCGAAGGCTTTGATGCCGCCGGCTTTATTGAAGCTGCTAAGCGCAACTTCACCACGCTGCAAGCAGCTTGGGATCGCTCGGACGTCAGCACGCTGCGCTCGATGATGACCGATGAGATGCTGAGCGAAATCCGCTCGCAACTGGCCGAGCGCGAGACGCACCGAGGCGATGAGCCCAACCACACCGAGGTGCTGATGATTGAAGCGCAGTTGCTGGGCATCGAAGACTTGGGCGAGGCTTATATGGCCAGCGTCGAGTTCTCGGGAATGATCCGCGAAGAGCCTTCGTCAGGTCCCAGCCCGTTCCGCGAGGTGTGGAACATGACCAAGGCCAAGACCGGTGCCAGTGGCTGGCTGGTGGCTGGCGTGCAGGCACTGCAATAAAGCGGTTGGTGCCAGCAGCGTAAAGCCGCCCACTGCGGCCGCGCGCGCAGTTCAGGGAATAATCGGGGACTATGGCAACACAGTCCCCTTTTTCTTTTCTTGGCCGCGCCGTTGGGTTGCTGGCTGTCCTTCCTCCACCGCCGCCTTGGCTGCTCAGCAAGCTGCAGCCGCCGCCGTGGTTGGTACACGAAACGCAGCACCGCTTGGTGCTGTTTTTAAACCACGTGGTGATGCAAGAAAGCGCCGCCACCGAGCGTCTGCGCCGCCAGCAAGGCCGCGTGGCGCGCATCCAATGGCGCGGCTTTTTTATGGCGCTGCAAGTCACGCCAGCGGGCTTGTTTGATATCGCGTCGGAATACGCCGTGCCCGATTTGCATTTGCAGGCGACGCAAACCTCGCCGCTGGAGTTGGCACAAACCGCGCTGCGCGGTGACAAACCCAACGTGCGCATCGAAGGCGACGTGCAGCTGGCCGCCGATTTGCAGTGGCTGGCCGACAACGTGCGCTGGGATGTCGAAGAAGACTTGGCGCGCCTGATTGGCGATGTGCCAGCGCACACCGTGGCCTCCATTGCCCAACGCGCGGCGCAGGCGCTGCGCCAGTTTGTCGGCGCGCGCACTGCGCCAGCGGCTGCTGCTGGCGCTGCTGCGGATAGCCACACCGATTACCCGCTGGCTGGCTCCGTCACTGAGTACGACCGGCACGCGATATGAAGCGTTTTTTTCGGGGCGCGGCGATTATTTGGGTGCTGCTGCGCTATGGCCTCGACGACTTGTTGCTGAAAAGTTTTCAGCGCCCGTGGCTGCATCTGCTGGCCCGGGTGTTGTCGGTGGGGCGCAATTTAGAGGCGCCGCGTGGTCAGCGTTTGCGTGAGGCGCTGGAAAGCCTAGGCCCGATTTTTGTCAAGCTGGGGCAGGTGCTGTCCACCCGGCGCGACCTGATGCCGCCCGACATTGCCGACGAGCTGGCGCTGCTGCAAGACCGCGTGCCACCGTTTGACTCGGCCATTGCCATCGCCACCATCGAGCGCGCTTTTGGTCGTCCGCTGGACGAGATTTTTGTCTCGTTTGAATCGGTGCCGGTGGCCAGCGCCTCCATTGCCCAAGTGCACTTTGCTACGTTGCGCGACCGCCAAGGCCAGTTGCACGACGTTGCGGTGAAGGTGCTGCGCCCGGGGATGTTGCCCGTCATCGACAAAGACCTGGGCCTGATGAAAATGATGGCCGGCTGGGTGGAATTGTCGGCCGACGGCAAGCGCCTGAAACCGCGCGAAGTGGTGGCCGAGTTCGATACCTATTTGCACGACGAACTGGATTTGGTGCGCGAGGCCTCCAACGCGGCGCAGTTGCGGCGCAATATGGAGGGCTTGAACTTGGTGGAGATTCCTGTCATCCATTGGGATTTTTGCCATCCTGAAGTGATGGTGATGCAGCGCATGAAGGGCATCCCCATCAGCCAAGTCGAGCGCTTGCGTGAAGCCGGTGTTGATATCCCCAAGCTGGCGCGCGATGGGGTGACGATTTTCTTCACACAGGTGTTTCGCGATGGCTTTTTTCATGCCGACATGCACCCCGGCAACATCCAAGTCAGCTTGGAGCCGGAGACGTTTGGCCGCTATATCTCGCTGGACTTTGGCATTGTGGGCACGCTGACCGAGTCGGACAAAGAGTATTTGGCGCAAAACTTTGTCTCGTTCTTTCGGCGCGACTACAAGCGCGTGGCCGAGCTGCACATTGAAAGCGGCTGGGTGCCGGCAGAGACGCGGGTGAATGATTTGGAGTCGGCCATTCGCACCGTGTGCGAGCCGTATTTTGACCGGCCGTTGAAAGAAATCTCGCTGGGCATGGTGCTGATGCGCTTGTTTCAGACCTCGCGGCGCTTTCAGGTGGAAATTCAGCCGCAGTTGGTGTTGCTGCAAAAAACCCTGCTCAACATTGAAGGCTTGGGGCGCCAGCTCGATCCGGATCTGGACTTGTGGAGCACCGCTAAGCCGTTTTTAGAGACGTGGATGCTCAACCAAATGGGCCCGCAGCGCCTGCTGAACGACTTGAAAGCCGAGGCGCCGCACTACGCCAAATTGCTGCC
>JAGNUJ010000162.1 GCA_017987055.1 Giesbergeria sp. | reverse complement strand
AAGATGGTGCCTTGGTTCTTGACGATGATGGACTCGTCGCTCATCGCCGGCACGTAGGCACCGCCCGCCGTGCAACTGCCCATCACCACGGCAATTTGCGCAATGCCCATAGCGCTCATCTGCGCTTGGTTGTAGAAGATGCGGCCAAAGTGGTCGCGGTCGGGAAAAACTTCGTCTTGGTTCGGCAAGTTAGCGCCGCCCGAATCGACCAAATAAATGCACGGCAGGTGGTTTTGCTGCGCCACTTCTTGGGCGCGCAGGTGTTTTTTGACCGTCAGCGGGTAGTAGGTGCCGCCTTTGACCGTGGCGTCGTTGCAAACAATCATGCAGTCGATGCCGCTGACGCGGCCAATGCCGGCAATCAAACCAGCGCCGGGGGCGGCGTTGTCGTACATGTTGAGCGCGGCCAGCGGTGCCAGCTCCAAAAACGGCGTGCCCGGGTCGAGCAGCATTTGCACGCGCTCGCGTGGCAGCAGCTTGCCGCGCGCCACGTGCTTGGCACGCGCCGCTTCGCCGCCACCGGCAAAAACTTGGGCGATGTGCGCATTCAGGTCTTCGACCAGCGCGCGCATGGCCTGGGCGTTGGCCAAAAAATCGGCCGAGCGGGCATTCAATTGGGTAGGCAAAACGGGCATGGAGGTCTTTCCGAGGGCACGAAGAAGGGGTGGTACACACCCGTGCTCAGTGGTGTGGCACCAGCACGGTTCTTGTGCGAAGAATACGCGCCTGCGCGGTGATAAGGTAGCCACTGTGGTTGCAAATGGTGCCACCTCCTGCGCCCAGCGCTGCTGTGTCTGTTTTTTGTATCTGTCGCCCATGTCCAAGCCGCCAGTCTCTAGCGTTATTCTTCCAGCGCTCACCCCGCAAGCACCCGCTGCTACGCCGATGGCCTTCGTGCGGGCCATCGTGCAAGCCTGCGAACACGCTGGCATTGCGCCGCAGCCGCTGCTGCAACAGGCACAAATTGCGCCAGAGACCGTGGCAAACCCCGACGCCCGCGTGACGGCGTGGCAGTTCGAGCGCCTCTCGGGTTTGGCGATGCAGGCGCTGGACGACGAAGCGCTGGGCTGGTTTAGCCGGCGCCTGCCGTGGGGCAGTTATGGGATGCTGGCGCGCGCCTCCATCAGCGCGCCGCATTTGCAACTGGCGATTGCCCGCTGGTGCCGCCACCACGCGCTGCTGACGCAAGACATCACGCTGGCGCTGGCGGTGCGCGGCGAGATGGCCGAAATCACCGTCACCGAGCAGCGCGACTTGGGCGCGCTGCGCGAGTTTTGTTTGGTCTCGGTGCTGCGCAACATCCACGGGCTGGCGTGCTGGTGGATTGATTCGCGCATTCCTTTGCTGGGCGCGCAGTTTCCGTTTGCTGCGCCGGCGCACCACAGTGTTTATGGCGTGCTGTTTTCGGGCAGCACCCGCTTTAACGCGGGGCCGGCCACGGTGCGTTTTGATGCGCGCTATCTGCAATTGCCCTTGCAACGCGACGAAGCGGCGCTGCGCCAAATGCTAGAGCGCGCCCTGCCGCTCACCGTGCTGCAGTACCGGCGCGACCGCCTGCTGGTGCAGCGCGTGCGCCAAGCGCTGGCCGCCGCCCCCGGCAGCGCCCACAGCGCCGACGCGCTGGCCCAGCGCCTGCACCTGTCGCCGCGCACGCTGCACCGCCAGTTAAAAGAAGAAGGCGCGTCGCTGCAAGCTTTGAAAGACGAAGTGCGCCGCGAACGCGCCATCGCCTTGCTGCACCGCACCGACCGCGCCATCAAGCAAGTCGCGCACGAGGCCGGCTTTAGCAACGACAAAAGCTTCATCCGCGCTTTTCGCACGTGGACTGGGCAGTCGCCAGCGCAATTTCGGCGCAACGCGCGCGCTGACTAATCAAAAACAATAGCTGCAACCGCTGGTATTTAAAGGGCTAGAGGCCGATTTGGCTTGAAATGTCGGCTTACGCGGCGCTAACCTGACCTGCAGGCGGGCGCAGCGCTTATTTCAACGCGCCAAACACCTTTTGCAGCAGGGCGCTGCCGGCAGCCGCCGGGTTTTGGCGCAGTTTGCGTTCTTCCTCGCCAATCACGGTGAACAGGCCGTCCAGCGTTTTGCCGGTGACGTAGTCCTCGATGCGGGCGTCTTCTTTTTTCACCAGACCAAAGCCCACCGCCTTGCCGGCAAAGGCGTTGTACTGCTGGGCCAAGCCGACTTGGCTGGTGGCTTGGGTGACCACGGGCAAGAATTTTTCGCCCAGCGGCGCGCGGGTTTTGCTGGAAAAGAACTGCGTCACCGAGGTGTCGCCGCCGGTGAGGATGTTTTTGGCGTCGGTGACGCTCATGCTTTGCACAGCGCCGATTAGCAGGTCTTTGCCCATCGGCACCGCCGCTTCGGCGGCGCGGTTGAGCGAGGTTTCCAGCTCTTCGATGCGCTTGCCTTGGCCAAAGCGCTTCATCATTTGGGCGGCGTCGTTCAGATAACCGGGCAGCGCAATGCGCACGCTGGGGTTGTTTAAAAAACCGCCCGACTGGCCCAGCAGGGCGACGGCAGCGAGAGCGCCTTGCTCCAGCGCGGCTTTGACGCCGCTGCTGGCGTCGGCGTTGCTCAGGCCGGGCAGCGTTAAGGCGCGCGCTTGCGTTGTCGCCAGCAGCAGCAAAGCGCCCAAGGCGCCCGCGCCGGTCAGAGTGAATTGGCGTCGTTGCATGAAAAATCCTTTGCTAAAAAATAGCGCGCCAGTGTGACGCAAGTGCGCTTACCGCGCCAGCAGCGCTGGCAACGCGGCCATGTCGGTAAACACCTGCACCGCGCCGGCTGCCAGCAAGGCCGCAGCGCTGCTGTGGCCGCCGCCGCCGGGGGCGTAGCCAAACACCGTCGCGCCCGCATCAATGCCAGAGCGCACGCCGGTCACGCTGTCTTCGACCACGGCGCAGCGCTCGGGGGCTGCGCCCAGCGCAGCGGCGGCGGCCAGATAGACATCGGGCGCGGGCTTGGTGCGCGCCACTTCTTGGCCGCTGAAAACGCGGCCTTCAAAAAATGGCATCAATTCGACTTTGCGCAGTTGCAGCTCGACCTTGGCGCGGTCGGCGCCCGAGGCGCAGGCAATGCGGCCAGCGTACTGCGCGTGCAGCGTACTGACAGCCCACTGCGCGCCGTCGATGATTTGCAGGTGCTCTTGCAGGGCTTGGTTGCGCCGCGCGTAAAACGCCGCCATCCAGGCATCGGTCAGCGGCTGGCCGGTGTGGTGCTCGATGGCGGCGCGCTCGCTGCGCACCGCTTTGCCCAGAAAGCGCGCCAAGCACTCCTGCAGCGTCATCTGCCAACCGGCTTCGCCCAGCATGGTGTGCAGCACGCCGTGGGTCAGCAGCTCGCTGTCGACCAGCACGCCGTCGCAATCAAACAAAATTGCATCAAATTTCATAGCTATTAGCGCAGGTATCTAAAGGGCTAGAGGCCATTTTGATCATAAATTAACGGCTGTCACCATCAACGTAGTACCAGCGACTGTCTTCGCGGACGAAGCGGCTGTTTTCGTGCAGGCGCACCGCACGGCCAGCGACGCGGTAGCGGGCGACGAATTCGACTTCGGCGTGCGCGGCGTCCAGCGTGCG
>JAGNUJ010000051.1 GCA_017987055.1 Giesbergeria sp. | reverse complement strand
CGGGGTCGCAAGACCCGGGCGAAACCAGCCTCTGTGAAGCAGGAACCCACCGAAGCGACTATGCGTGAGGTTTCTCATGCATAGCACCGTAGGAATCTCCGCCGTTCACGGCGGGGAGGATGTCAACTTTTAAGCATCTTTGCCCACTCCCCCCTCCAACGGCGCTGCATTTGTCCTCGACTGCCAATATTTCCCATGACCACCGCCCTCGAAACCGCCGCTAACGCTCACATCGTCGTGCAAACGCATATCCGCGAAGTGTTTGACATCAGCGGTTTTCTCGCCATCCTCAACGTGGTTGAGACGCGCGCCGAGGCGCTGGCCAGCCTCTAAAGCGGCGCACTGGCAAGCTCTTATATGGGTGAATTTGACCTGATTGCCCGCTATTTCGAGCGCCCGGTGCGCCATGCCGTGTTGGGCGTGGGCGATGACTGCGCGCTGCTGGCACCTACGCCGGGGATGCAGCTGGCGGTATCGAGCGATATGCTGGTCGAGGGTCGCCACTTTTTTGCCGACACCGACCCCGAGCGCCTCGGCCACAAAGCGCTGGCGGTCAACCTGAGCGACTTGGCCGCCTGCGGCGCGCGCCCACTGGCTTGCACGCTGGCGCTGGCACTGCCGCACATCGATGCCGCATGGCTTGACCCATTTGCGCGCGGTCTGCTGGCGCTGGCCGACGCCCACGGCTGCGAGCTGGTGGGCGGCGACACCACGCAAGGGCCGCTCAACATCTGCATCACCGTGCTGGGCGAAGCGCCCGCCGGCCAAGCCCTGCTGCGCAGCGGCGCGCAGGTCGGCGACGACATCTACGTCAGCGGCACGCTGGGCGACGCGCGCTTGGCGCTTGAAGCGCTGCAAGGGCGCATCACGCTGGCACCGGACATACTGGCCGCCACGCGCCAACGCCTCGAAGCGCCCACCCCGCGCGTCGCTTTGGGCCAAGCGCTGCGCGGCGTGGCGCACAGCGCCATCGACATCAGCGACGGTCTGCTGGGCGACCTCGGCCACATCCTGCGCGCCTCGGGCGTGGGGGCGTGCATCGACACCTCGATCACTATTGATTTGCTAGCTGCTAGCGCAGGCTGCATCAGCGCTACAGGCCAATTTGATGCCAAACTTTCAACCGAACTGCGACACCAATGCACGCTGGCCGGTGGCGACGACTATGAGCTGGCCTTCACCGCCCCTGTGGCGCACCGCGCTGACGTCGCCGCCGCCGCGCTGGCCAGCGCCACGCCGGTGACGCGCATCGGCCATATCGAAGCCGCGCCCGGTCTGCGCCTGACGGACGCGCACGGCCAACCGCTGGCGCAGCAGCACTACGCCTCGTTCGATCACTTCGCCTAAGACAGTTAAGTTGCCTGCAAGCGCCGACTCCTAGAATCAGCGCCATGCACAGCTCCCCCGCCGACCCATCGAGCGACGCGCCCAGCGCGCCCACCGCAGCCACCCCAGCGCCGCCGATCACCCGCCCCAGCCTGCGCTTTCTCCTATTCCACCCGGCGCACTGCATTGCGCTGGGCTTTGGCAGCGGCCTGAGCCGGGTTGCCCCCGGCACGGTGGGCACGCTGTGGGGCTGGCTGACTTATGTGCTGCTGCTAGAGCACTTGGACCCAGCGCGCATCGGCATCATCATCTTGCTCAGCACGCTGGGCGGCTGGTGGGCCTGCACCGTCACCGCGCAAAACATGCGCATCTCCGACCCCGGCCCGGTCGTCTGGGACGAAATCGTCGCCTTTTGGCTGGTGCTGTGGCTGGCGATGCCGATGGGCTTTGGCGGCCAGTTGATCGCCTTTGGGCTGTTTCGTTTTTTTGACGCCGTCAAACCCGGCCCGGTGGCTTGGGCCGACCGTAGCTTCAAAGGCTTTGGCTGGCGCGGCGGCTGGGGGATTTTGTTTGACGACTTTGTCGCGGCGTTTTGCACCCTGCTGGTGATCGCCGTCTGGAGGTTCTTTTGGAGCATGTGACCCCGCCCGCAACATCACTCCCAAAACAAGAGCTGCAACCGCACGTATCTATTGGGCTAGAAGCCGATTTGGCTGTTATTTCAGCCCAATTGCTGGCCCGGGGCTGGATGCTGGCCACCGCCGAGAGCTGCACCGGCGGCCTGATTGCCGCCGCCTGCACCGATGTGGCCGGGTCGAGCCAGTGGTTTGAGCGCGGCTTGGTCAGCTACTCCAACGCCGCCAAAACCGAACTGCTGGGCGTGCCCGCCGCCCTGATCGCCGCGCGCGGCGCCGTCAGCGAAGCCGTGGTGCGCTCGATGGCCGAAGGCGCGCTGGTCAACACGCACGCTCAGGTCAGCATCGCCGTCACCGGCATCGCTGGGCCCACGGGTGCCAGCACCGACAAACCCGTCGGCACGGTGTGGTTTGGCTGGTGCGTTGGCGAGCAGATACGCAGCGAAGTGATGTACTTTGCCGGCGACCGGGCCGCTGTGCGCCAAGCCGCGCTGCGCCACGCGCTGGAGCGGCTGGCAGCGTGGCTAGCGCAGCCAGCGCCGCCCGCCGACACCCCAGCCGGCAACCCCCTACCGACCCGAACGCCAACCCAAACCAGCACGCTGCAGCGCCTGATCGTCCAGAACCAAGCGCTGCAAATGCAGCTGGAAGACCTGCTGCAGACCCTGAACAAAAAAGAAAAGCTCTACCGCCAGCTGACCGATGACACGCTGGACGTGCTGTGGCAAACCGACAGCAACCTGCACATCACCTACATCAGCCCGGCCGACGAGCGGATGCGCGGCTACAAAGCCGAAGAGGTGCTGGGGCACCATGTGTTTGAGATGTTCACCGACGAGGGCATCGCCATCGTCCAGCAAAAAATGCAAGCCCGCAGCCTTGCTGAAGCCAGCGGCACGCCGACGGGTTTTTCAATCTTTGAAGTGCAGCACCGCTGCAAAGATGGCCGGCTGATCTGGGGCGAAGTGCTGGCCAAGCCCGACCGCAATGCGCAAGGTGCCATCATGGGCTACCACGGCATCACCCGCGAAACCACCGAGCGCAAACTGCTGCAAGACGAAGTCCACGACTTGGCGTTCTACGACCCGCTGACGCAGCTGGCCAACCGCCGCCTGCTGATCGAGCACCTGAACCAAACCCTGCACGCCTGCCAGCGCCAGCACGACTACGGTGGCTTGCTGTTTTTGGATTTAGACAACTTCAAGCACCTCAACGACACCCACGGCCACGGCGCGGGCGACCTGCTGCTGATCGAAGTGGGCCGGCGGCTCAAAGCCGGCGTGCGCCACCACATCGACACCGTGGCGCGTTTTGGCGGCGATGAATTTGTGGTGCTGCTGAGCACGCTCAGCCCTGAGCGCGCCCAAGCCCACGAGCAAGCGGCAGCGATTGCCGAAAAAATACGCGCCCTGTTGGCACAGCCCTACCACATCGCCCTCTCGGGCGACGACCCGCCGGCCACCACGGTAGAGCACCACGGCTCAGCCAGCATTGGCGCCGTGCTGTTTAGCCACCACGACACCGAATCCAACGCCCTCATCGACAAAGCCGATGCCGCCATGTACCAAGCCAAGACCGGCGGGCGCAACCGGGTTTGCTTTGACGGCGAGGGCGTTGCGCCGGCCAGCCTCAGCGCGCCCCGGCCCGCTCCATCAACACCGCGCTAGCGGTATTGAGCCCCAGCACTTCGACCGTGCAGCCGTGGTGGCGCAGGCGCTGCACCACTTTGTCCAGCGCGCCCACCGCCGTAATGTCCCAAAAATGCGCGTGCGCAACGTCGATGGTCACGCGCCGGTGCTCAGCGCCGAGCACGTCAAACGCCTCGACAAACGCATCGGCGGAGGCGAAAAACACCTGACCGCTGACCTGCCAAACGCGGGTACCAGCCAAGTCGTCGTCCATGCAGCGCACCTGCAGCATTTGCGACACCTTGACGGCAAAGAACACGCCGCTCAGCAGCACGCCGACGGCCACGCCCGCCGCCAAGTTGTGGCTGGCCAGCGTGACGGCCACCGTCGCCAGCATGGCGGCACTGGACAGGCGCGGGTGGCGCACCAGCGCGCGCAGCGACTTCCAATCAAAGGTTTCTGCCGACACCATCACCATGATGGCGACCAGCGCAATCACCGGCACCTGCGCCATCCACGGTTTCAGCAGCACCATCAAAATCAGCAAAAACACGCCAGCGAACAGCGTCGATAAGCGCCCGCGCCCGCCGTATTTGACGTTGCCGACGGCTTGGCCAATCATGCCGCAGCCGGCAATGCCGCCAAAGCAGCTGGCGGCGATATTGGCCAGCCCCAGGCCGGAGCATTCGCGGTTTTTGTTGCTGGGGGTGTCGGTCAGCTCATCGACCACGGCGGCGGTCAACACCGATTCGAGCAGACCGACCATCGCTATCGCCAACGCCGGCAGGGCAATGACTTGCAGCGTTTGCAGCGACAGCGGCACTTCGGGCAGGCCAAACAGCGGCAGCGTGTCGGGCAACTGGCCCAAGTCGGCCACCGTGGGCAAACCCAAGCCCCATGCCGACGCGAGCACGCTCAGCACCAGCACGCAAATCAGCGGCGACGGAATCGCCGTCAGCGCGCGCCAGCCCAGCCATGCGCCAAGGCGCGGCAGGCCGTAAATCAGCGCCAGTCCCAGCGCCAACATCGCCCAAGTGGCGCTGCTGGCGCCGCGCAAATGCGGCAGTTGCGCCGAGAAAATCAAAATCGCCAGCGCGTTGACAAAACCGGTGCGCACCGAGCTGGAGACAAACCTCACCAGCACCCCCAGCCGCAGCAGGCCAAACAGCACCTGCACCGCGCCGGCCAGCAGCCCGGCGGCAAACAAATACTCCAGCCCGTGCGACTGCACCAGCGGCGCGGCCACCAGCGCCACCGAGCCGGCGGCCGCCGACACCATCGCCGGGCGCGCGCCAGCAAAGGCAATCACGATGCTGATGACAAACGAGGCAAACAGCCCCACCGACGGATCGACGCCGGCGACAAACGAGAAGGCAATCACCTCGGGAATCAGCGCAAAAGTGGCGACGGCACCGGCCAGCAGTTCGCGCGGAATACTGGGGGCCCACTCAGCGCGCAGGCGGGTCAAAATATCAGTCAAAACAGCCTCTAGCCCTTTAAATATGAGCGATAGCAGCTATTAAAACCATAGTCTTGAACCTCAAGCGCCGCAGCACTTTTTGTATTTTTTACCGCTGCCGCAGGTGCAGGGGTCGTTGCGGCCCGGCTCGGGGGCTTTGCGCAGGCTTTCGACGCGCGGGCCCAGGCTTTTCCACAGCTGGCGCAGGTCGTACACCGCCCAAATCGCCGCGCCAAACGCATCGACGCGGGCGGTGCTGGTGGTCGGCGCGCCGTCATCGCTGTACATGCTGACTTCGGGCTTGCCGGTGTCGTCCTCGGTCAGCGCGACGATGCATTCGAGCGCGCTGTCGAGCCAGCCGGCGACTTCTTTGTCGCGCGGCATTTCCCAATCTTGCGGCCAGTTTTCGACGGCAAACATAAAGCCCAGCGCCCACACTTGGGCAAACGAGGGGATGTCTTCGCCCGACATTTCGGCGCGCTCTTCGTCGGGCAGGCTGGCAATGGCACCGCGCATGTCCAGCACTTCCGGCTCAAAGGTGCGCTCGTCGTCAAGGCGCTCGACCGGGGTGTCCAGCGCCAGCTCGACTTGGTTCCAGCGCAGCTGCCACAGCTGCAAGAACTGCGCTTGTTGCGCCGCGTCGGCAAACATGGGCAGCAGCGGCAGCGCCTCGCCGTCGGCCACTTCGACGGGCTCGCCGTCGCCCAGCAGCATCGGCAAATATTCACCCGCGCTGATGGCGCGGCGCGAGCACACCAGCGCTGTCAAAAAGCCATCGCAAAACTCCCACTGCGGCACCTCGTCGCTGCGCTGGCGCAGGTCTTCGAGGATGTCTTCCAGCAGTTCCAGCTGGTCGCTGGTCAAAGAAGTGGTCGATTCAACAGCGTCACAAGCGTCAGCGCTGCCCGAGGTGTCAGCAGTATCCGAGGGGCGGTCAGTCATGGAGATATGTCCAGTGTTTGGGGCAAAAAAGGAGGGTTTGGAGTGTAGTCGTGCGCCGACTCAGGCGTTGTGCAACACGTCGCCTTGGCGCGTGGCAGCGCCCGAGCGCAACAAGCTCTCGACCAAGCTGTGCAGCCACGGCAAAAACGCCATCTCAGCAAAGTAGCGCGTATGCAGCAGGTTGAAATACGGCGTGGCCAGCGCCCAAGCCTGCACATCGACCAGCGCAATTTGTTGCCACTCCAGCAGTTTGTATTTCAGCAGCACCTTGGCACCGTGCAGCGCGTGTTTGAGCGGCTCGCGCACAAAGCCATCGAGGCGGCGCCGGGCGGTGTCGATGGCGCGCGGTGCGTCGTAAAACACCGGGCCGTGGCCGGGAATGACGGTGCGCGGGGCAAGGCGTTCGATCAGGTCCAGCGTAGCGGCCACTTCGGCAAAAGCGGCCTCGCCTTCGAGTTCGGGAAACACCACGCCAAAGCCGTTTTCCCACAGCGCATCGGCCGAGATCAACAGCGCATCTTGCGGCTCAAACAGCACGATGGAGTGCGGATCGTGCCCCGGCGCGGCGTGGACTTGCCACAGCCGCACGCCCAGCCGCACCTCAGTGCCAGGCAACAAAGCCGCGTCAGCACGAAAGCGCGGGCATTGCTGGCCGGTGGGCGTGTAGCTGAGCGCATAGGCGTCCCAGCCCTGCACCTGAGCCAAGTGGCCGGGCGGCACAGCGGTGCGCACACCCGGCCAAGCCGCTTGCAGCGCCGCGTTGCCACCGCAGTGGTCGCTGTGCAAATGGGTGTTGAAGATGCGCTCGAGCGGCTGCCCCTGCAGCGCCGCGCCAATCAGCGCCACGGTTTGCGCAGCGTGCGTGCAGTAGCCGGTATCGACCACCGCTGCGCCGCCGTCCAAACGGTTGTCCGCGCCGCGAAAAACGATGTTGTTGGCCGACAGCCAACCGCGCTCTAACACGGTCATTTCAGGCGGCAAGGCGGGCAAAGCAGAGGCGAAGTGGGTCATAAGCGGGCAGACAGAAAGTGAAGCGCGATTTTGAGCCATAGCACTGTGGCGGCAATCCAGTGTGTCTATTTGCAACTATCGCCCCTGTTTGCAGCAGGGCTAATGGGCCAGCAAAGTGGCCTTTTTACCCTCTTATTTGGTTACGCCTCAGCCCTTTGGACTACGTACAAGTACTTGATTTGTCAGCTTTAATTCAGAAATCTGACAACTTTGTTGCAGCGCAGCAAATAACACTTGGAAAGTAGTAAAAAAAAGCCTACATTGCTTTACATGACTGCAACCAAAGACTGGCTCAAAGCATCCTGGGGCGCTGGCATTGATCTGCTGCACCCTGTGAGCGACCGTACTAGCGGCGATGCTCCCCCCCCTCGTGAATCGGTCAAAACACCCGTCGTGGTGCCAATTCGCTCCCTCGGCCCGGCCTACCGCGAGCGCATTGCCGCGCACCTGCTGGCGCTGGACGACTCGGACCGCTACTTGCGCTTTGGCTACCACGCCAACGAAGACCAAATCAACCGCTATGTTGAACAACTGGACTTTGAGCGCGACGAAATTTTTGGCATTTACAACCGCCACCTCGAATTGATTGCGATGGCGCACGTCGCCTTTGCCACCGAAGCGCAGCACCAGCAGTGCGCTGAGTTTGGTGTCTCGGTGCTGAAAAAAGCGCGCGGGCGCGGTTTTGGTGCCCGCTTGTTTGAGCGCGCCGTGATCCATGCGCGCAACGAAGGCGTGGACATGATGTTCATCCACGCGCTGAGCGAAAACAGCGCCATGCTCAAAATCGCCCGCAACGCCGGGGCGGTGGTGCAGCGCGATGGCGCTGAGTCGGAGGCGTTTTTGCAATTGCCCCCGGCCAACTTGGACACGCGCATGACGGCGATGTTTGAGCAGCAGTTTGCCGAGATGGACTACCGCATCAAACTGCAAGCCAAGCAGTTTTGGGATTTTTTGGCGCGGATGCAAGCCCTGCGCGTGGGCACACGCAACTGAGCAGCGCTCAACACCAGCGCGCTTTTTTGTATTGCCGCTGGTGGCAAAAACCCTGATAAAGGCCCGAGGGGACTGGCAACGCAATCCAGTATCCTACGGGCCTTGTTTCACTACTGCACGTCCTGCACTTTAAGGCTGTGTCTGACCCCCACCCCGCGCGTTTTCTAGAAAAAGAGGACAAGCGCAGTTTTCTGCAAAAAGTCGCCGAATTCATCCACCCCGGACCCGATTCGCACGAAGAACTCATCGCCATCTTGGCCAGCGCTGAGGACAACCAAGTCATCAGCGCCGAGTCGCGCATCATGCTAGAGCGCGTCATCCGCATGGCCAGCCGCACGGTGGGCGACGTCATGGTCGCCGCGCCGCGCATGGACACCATCAACATCGATGCGCCGTTTGAAGAGCTGCTGCACCTGATCATCAGCACCGCGCACTCGCGCTTTCCGGTGTACCAAGGCGAGCGCGAAAACATCATTGGCATCTTGCTGGCCAAAGATTTACTCAAACTGCAGCGCGCCCCCGAGCTCAACATCCGCGCCCTGCTGCGCCCCGCCGTGTTTGTGCCCGAGTCCAAAGGCCTGAACGATTTGCTGCGCGACTTTCGCAGCAACCGCAACCACTTGGCCATCGTTATCGACGAGTTTGGCCGCGTGGCGGGCCTAGCGACGATTGAGGACGTGCTGGAAGAAATCGTCGGCGAGATTGAAGACGAGTTCGACATCGGCGAGGAAGAGGGCGACATCTTTGCGCTGGCCGACCACACCTACCGCGTCAGCGGCGACACCCCGGTCGAGCGCGTCGCCGAAGCCTTTAACGTGCCGATTGCGGGCAGCGACGCCGACGAAGACTTCGAGACCATCGGCGGTCTCATTGCCCACGAAATGGGCCACGTGCCCAAGCGCGGCGAGCACCTGCAGCTGTGCGGTCTGAGCTTTGTCGTGCTGCACACCAAGGGCGGCGCAGTGCGCTGGTTCAAAGTGTCCGTCACGCCGGACGGCGCTAGCAGCGCTTAATGGCCTCGGCGCCTGAGCCTTGGCAGGCGTCTGCCATTGCGTATTCCAACGACTTCGACGGCCTCCAAGGCGCGTTGAGTGGCTGGGACAGCTTTGGCAAGTCCTTGACTCGCGTCCGTCCACGCACGCCGCCGTGGCACTGGGCGTTGGCGCTGCTGGCGGGCCTGGCGCAGGCCGCCTCGCTGGCACTGCCCGGCAGCGGCGCGCCGCAGTGGTGGCTGCAACTGGCCGCACTGGCTGCGCTGGCGTGGCTGGTGCGCCCCAGCAGCACCCACCACCCCATCACATGGCGCCGCGCCGCCGGCTTGGGCTGGCTGTTTGCCACCGCGTGGCTGGCCGGCACATTTTGGTGGCTGTTTATTTCGATGCACACCTATGGCGGCTTGGCCGCACCGCTGGCCGCGTTGGCAGTGCTGGGCTTGGCGGCCTTCTTGGCGCTGTATTACGCCGCGGCTTTAGGGCTGTTTAGCGCTCTAGCCCTTACCCACCGTGCGCTAGCAGCTATTATTTTTGCTGCATTGTGGCTGCTGGCCGAGCTGGCACGCGGCCTGTGGTGGACCGGTTTTCCGTGGGGCGCCAGCGGTTATGCCCATGTCGAGGGGCCACTGGCGGCGCTGGCGCGCAGCGTCGGCGTGTATGGCATCTGCGCCATCGCCGCCGCGCTGGCCATGCTGCTGGCGCAACTGCGCGCCAGCGACCTGCGCAATCGGCGCGCGTGGGCATTGCTGGCCGCCGTGGTCGCCGCGTTGGGCGTGCTGTCGTGGCAACGCGAGCGCGCTATCGCTGCGCCCCATCCGCCCGCCAGCGCACCGCTGACGCTGGCACTGCTGCAAGGCAACATCCCGCAGGATGAGAAATTTCAGCCCGGCAGCGGCGTGCCGACGGCGCTGCAGTGGTACCGCGAGCAACTGCACCGCGCCACCGCGCAACTGGTCGTCGCGCCCGAGACGGCGCTGCCGCTGCTGCCCCAGCAACTGCCGCCCGGCTATCTGCCAGCGATTGAAGCGCAGTACCGCGCCGCCCAAGGCACGCAAGCGCTGCTGCTGGGCATACCGCTGGGTGATTTGAGCTTGGGCTACACCAACTCAGTGCTGGGCTTTCAGCCCGGACAGAGCGCGCCCTACCGCTACGACAAACAGCATTTGGTGCCGTTTGGCGAATTCATCCCGCCGTTTTTTCGCTGGTTTACCGAGCTGATGAACATCCCGCTGGGCGACTTCAGCCGGGGCGCGCTGGTGCAGCCGCCCTTTGTCTGGCGCGGCGAGCGGCTGGCACCGAACATTTGCTATGAAGACTTGTTTGGCGAAGAACTGGGCGCGCGCTTTGCCGCTGCGGCCAGCGCGCCAACGGTGTTGGTCAACCTGAGCAACATCGGCTGGTTTGGCGACTCGCTGGCGATTGACCAGCACCTGCACATCAGCCGGATGCGCACGCTCGAATTTGAGCGCCCGATGGTGCGCGCCACCAACACCGGCGCCAGCGCCATCATCGACCACCAAGGCCGCGTCACGCACCGCTACCCCAGCCACCAGCGCGGTGTGCTGACCGGCGAGGTGCAAGGGCGCAGCGGCGCGGTGACGCCGTATGCGTGGTGGGTGTCGCGCTTTGGCCTGTGGCCGCTGTGGCTGCTGGGGCTGGGGGTGGTGTTGGCCGGGCTGCTGGGACGCGAACGGCGCGGGTAAGGGGTGTGGCGGATTACGCCTTGTCCAATTTCCCAGCGGCCAGCAGCTTCTGGTGCTCCACCAGCGTGCAGCGGTTTTGCACCACCTGCAAACCAGCGGCGCGGGCGCGCTGGCAGGCGGCGTCGTCTTGCACGCCCAGTTGCAACCACAGCGCTTGGGCGCCGATG
>JAGNUJ010000161.1 GCA_017987055.1 Giesbergeria sp. | reverse complement strand
ACGCCGTCGTGCAACATCATCGGCAGCAGCGGCGTGAAGGCAAAGCGGCCAATGCCCATCGCCACCGCCAGCGCCGCCATACCGGCCCAAGCAATGCGCAGCGCCTGCGCGGCTTGCAAGTTGGCGGGGTCTGCAGCCTCAGCGGCACGAGTGTGGTCAGACAAGGGAAGGCCTTTTTATCTTTATAGAGAATATTTTTTGATAGCTGCTAGCGCACGTATTTGCTGGCTTTCAAAGGTTTTTTGCATTGAAAGCCATGTATATCAAGCGCTAGCAGCTATGGTTTTTGTAGAATTTTGCAGCACCGCGTGCAGCAACAAGCACATGAACAGATAGAACACATTGCCGCTGTTGTGCGCCAAAAACACCTGTGTCAGGCCAAAGCCAAAGTACGACAGCGGCAGCAAAATGCCGACCAAACACAGGCCCAGCGCCTCGCGGTTGAGCGCGCCATTTTTGTCAAAAACACGCTGGCAGCGCGGCCAAAACAGCCACAGCGGCACCGCATAAAACAGCGCCAGCACCGCCACGCCCAGCAGGCCGCGCTTGGCAAACAAATCAAACGCCTCGTTGTGCGCGTGGGTGAACTGCAGCACCGACGCCGGTGCCTGACCAGCGGCGACGCGGCGGGCTTTTTCTTGCTCGTAGCCGCTGCGCCCCCAGCCCAGCAGCGGGCGCTCTAGCCCCATCTGCCACGCCAGCCGCCAGTGCGCCAAGCGGTGGCCAATCGAGGTATCGGCATTGCCTTGGTGTTGGTAGACCTGCGCCTCGCTGTGCGCTTCGTCCAGGCGCTGCTCGACCTCTTCGCCCTTGGCAAACCACAGCGCCGCCAGCATCGCCAGCACCAAACTGCTGCCGCGCAGCAGCATCAACCACTGGCCCCGACAGGCCAGCAATACGGCGCACACCGGCACCACCACCCCCAGCGCCAGCCAGCCGCCGCGCGAACCCGACAGCAGCGAGCCAATACAGCCCAACAGCATCGCCACCGCCCAGCCCAGCCGCTGCCAGTGCCGCCAACGCGGCCAATTCACTAACAACAGCACCGCGCACATCAACCCCAGCAGCAAGCTCAGGTTGCCGTATTGGATGGCGTTGGTGTAGCCGGTGGCGCGCGGCAGGTGCAGCACACTGGTTTGGTACAGCGCCAGCGCACCACTGCCGCAAGCGCCCAGCCAAACCCCGCCCCACAGCCACGCCAAGCGCGGCGCAAACGCCAGCGCATAGGCCAAACACGGCAGAGCCAAAAAGTATTTGCTGGGTTTATCAAATTCGCGCGGCAACCAACCATCGCGCATATCAAGCAGCCACAAGCTGCCCATGCCCAACATGGCCAGCAACAGCAACCACGAAGGGCGCGCCAAAGGCCGGTGCAGCCACACACCGGCGCTGGCCAGCGCGCACAGCAGCAACAGCGCCGCGCCCCACGAATAGCCCGAAGGCAACCACAGCGCCAAACCCGGCACCATGAAAGCACCTGCGTTAGACAGCTGCTGAAAATAAGAACGGGGAAAGCTCAAAGCGCTGAAGAAATGAAGAGAAAACAGAGAACAGAGAACGTGCAACGCAAAGCGAGCAGCGAGCGGCACAGGGTTAGCGAGTCACCTTGGCGCTCAAAGTATCGCGGTCATAGTGCAGCGCGGCGTAGCGAAAAAAAGCCTCTAACGCAACGAAAGCGCAGTATAAAAATCCCGCACCGCCACACAAAAAACCCAGCCGCATCAGGTACATACGCACAAACATCACCGCCCCAGCCGCCAAGCCGCGCAGCACACCCCCGCGCTGACCCGCTGCGGCGCGTTTGGCAGCACCAAGCAGGGCGTATTGGGTCATTTTTTCGAGGCTGGCGCGCACCGTGGCGCGCGAATGGTGCAATAACGGCGTGCGCATCAAACGCCGGGGCGCGGCCGCGTCGCGCAGCACGGCTTGCTCGTGTACCACGCCGCTCCAGGCGCTGATCAGCTCGCGGCGAAACAAGCGCTCGACCTTGGTGTTGGCCCGAAAAAACCGCAGCTCGCGGCCAAAGGCCACCATGCGCCAGCGGATTTGCCACACCGCTGGCGAGTCCGAGCGCACGATGGCTTGCAGCTCTTGCGCAAAGGCGGGCGACATCACTTCATCGGCATCGAGAAAAAACACGTAATCGCCGCGCGCGTGCTGCAGCTGGCGCGTGCGCTGCACGGCAAAGCCTTGCCAGTCGGGGTACGCAAACACCTCAGCGCCGGCCGCGCGGGCCAGCGCCACGGTGTCGTCGCTGCTGCCGCTGTCAATCACTAACAGTTGGTCGGCGATGGCAGCGGCGCTGCGCAGGCAGGCCTCAATGCCTGCCGCTTCGTTGTGGGTCAGCACCGCCACCGTCAATGTCGCCGCCAACCGCGGCGGCATCAGTGCCCCGCAGCGACGTGCTCACCCGCCTTCAAGCGGTACACCGTGCCGCAGTACGGGCACTTGCCCTCACCCTCGTGCGCCACGTCGAGGTACACCTTGGGGTGGCTGTTCCACAGCTTCATATCAGCCTTGGGGTTGGGACAGAAAACGCCGCCTTGATGGTTCAAGTCTTTGGCGAGCAACTCAACAACGCTGGAGGACATGGTTTAGACCTTGGTGAGCCAATGGGCGTACTTGGGGTTGCGGCCATTGACGATGTCAAAGAACGCGCTTTGGATTTTCTCGGTGATCGGGCCGCGGCTGCCGCAACCGAGTTCGAGGCGGTCGAGTTCGCGGATCGGTGTCACTTCCGCCGCCGTGCCGGTAAAGAAGGCTTCGTCAGCGATATACACCTCATCGCGCGTGATGCGCTTTTGCACCACTTCCAGTCCCAGGTCTTTGCAGATGTGGAACACGGTGTTGCGCGTGATGCCGTTGAGCGCGCCGGCCGACAAATCCGGGGTGTAAACCACGCCGTTTTTGACGACAAAAATATTCTCGCCCGCGCCTTCCGAGACAAAGCCCGACGCGTCCAGCAGCAACGCTTCGTCGTAGCCGTCGTCGGTGGCTTCCATGTTGGCCAAAATGGAGTTGCTGTAGTTGCTCACCGCCTTGGCCTGCGTCATGGTGATGTTGACGTGGTGGCGCGTGTAGCTGCTGGTTTTGACGCGGATACCGCGCGCCATGCCCTCTTCACCCAAGTACGCGCCCCAAGCCCACGCAGCGACCATCAGGTGGATGGTGTTGCCCTTGGGCGAGACGCCCAATTTTTGCGATCCAATCCACGTCAGCGGGCGCAGGTAGCCCGATTCGAGCTTGTTTTCGCGCACCACGGCTTTTTGCGCCTCGTTCACTTCTTCTTTGGTGAACGGGATTTTCATGCGCAAAATTTTGGCGCTGTTGAACAAGCGCTCAGTGTGCTCTTCCAAACGGAAGATGGCAGTGCCGTCCACGGTGTTGTAGGCGCGCACGCCTTCAAAAGCGCCGCAGCCGTAATGCAGGGTATGGGTCAGCACGTGGACTTTGGCATCGCGCCAATCGACCATCTGGCCGTCCATCCAAATTTTGCCGTCACGGTCGGCCATCGAGGGAACTACGGGGCTCATGAAAATCCTTTGGGTTCAGCAGTCGCAAAACCCGAGATTTTAAGGCGCTGGCCTGCGTTAAGGCCAGCCGCGTGCCAATGCTGCGCTATCTCTCTAGG